>NZ_JAPTFX010000019.1:0-44436 GCF_030985895.1 Stenotrophomonas sp. Sm6012
GCCATGGATGGCGCCATCGAGCCCCCATGGATGGGTTTACGGCGTGTCCTGCGCAACCCACCCGCCCGGCCAAACACGAGATACGCATTGCGCGTCCAGCCACGAGGGGCTGCGCCGTTGGCTGGAACAACCTGTTACCCATACGGGGCATGCCCCCGTCACAGCTGCATGCGATGCTGACCACCTGATCCCTGCCAGCGAGAACGCCCGCATGACCACCATCATCGCCCCGCGCGTGCACGACATCGGCGGACTCGAAGTCCGTCGCGCCGTCCCGACCCTGCAGGCACGCAGCATCGGTTCGTTCGTGTTCGTCGACCAGATGGGCCCGGCACTGATGCATCCCGGTACGGCCATCGACGTGCGCCCGCACCCGCATATCGGCCTGGCCACCGTCACCTACCTGTGGTCGGGCGCCATCGGCCACCGCGACACGCTGGGCTCGGACCAGGTGATCCGCCCGGGCGACGTGAACTGGATGACTGCCGGCCGCGGCATCGCCCATTCCGAACGCACACCGCAGCCCGACCGTGATCACGACAACCCGATCCACGGCATGCAGACCTGGGTCGCATTGCCGAAGTCGCATGAAGAGATTGAACCGGCGTTCTACCACCACGCCGCTGCCACCCTGCCCGAGCAGCGCCGCAAGGGTGTCTGGCTGCGGGTCATCGCCGGCCGCGCCTACGGCGAAGAATCGCCGGTGAAGGTGTTCGCCGACACGCTCAACGTGGCGATCGACCTCGACCCGGATGCGGAGATCGATATCGACAATGGCCATCGCGAGCGCGCGCTGTACATCCTCGAAGGCGACGCGCAGTTGGATGGCGTGGACGTGCCCGCCCAGCACCTGATCATTCCCGAGGCCGGCGCCGTCGGTCGCCTGCGCGCAAAAACCCCGGTGAAGGCGATGCTGTTCGGCGGTGAGCCGCTGGATGGCCCGCGCCACCTGTGGTGGAACTTCGTGTCCAGCTCGAAGGAACGCATCGAGCAGGCCAAGCACGACTGGGAAGCCGGCCGCTTCGGCACAATCCCCGGCGACGACAAGGAGTTCATCCCGCTGCCGCAGTACTGAACATCGCGTGTTGCACACATCCGAAGGTGTATCCCTGCACCCGGCGTTGACGCCACAGTCACCCGCTGATCACTGAAATGTGACATAAATCACACTTTCACCGTCAAAGGAGTGCAACACATGAGCATGGGTAAACGCTTGTCCGCCGAGTTCCTCGGCACGTTCTGGCTGGTTCTGGGTGGCTGCGGCAGCGCGGTGCTGGCCGCCAAGTTCGGCGGTGACGGCAATCCGCTGGGTATCGGATTCCTCGGCGTGGCGCTGGCCTTCGGCCTGACCGTGGTGACTGGCGCCTATGCGTTCGGCCACATCTCCGGCGCGCATTTCAATCCGGCGGTCAGCGTCGGTCTGTGGGCCGGTGGCCGCTTCCCGACCAAGGACCTGGTGCCCTACATCATCGCCCAGGTCGCTGGCGGCCTGCTGGCGGGCTTCATCCTGCTGCAGATCGCCTCCGGTGCCAGTGGCTTCGCCATTGATGGCAGCCAGGCCGGCGCATTTGCCAGCAACGGCTACGGTGCGCTGTCGCCCGGGGGCTACAGCGTGGCAGCCGCCTTCCTGTGCGAAGTGGTGCTCACTGCGGTGTTCCTGATCGTGATCATGGGGTCCACCCATGGCAAGGCACCGGCCGGCTTCGCGCCGCTGGCGATCGGCCTGTCGCTGACCCTGATCCACCTGATCAGCATCCCGGTGACCAACACCTCGGTGAACCCGGCCCGCTCCACTGCGGTGGCGTTCTTCGCCGGCAGCGGTGCGGTCAGCCAGCTGTGGCTGTTCTGGGTCGCCCCGCTGCTGGGCGGCGCGATCGGCGGCATCATCTACAAGTGGATCGGCAACGACCGCTGAGACCTGTGCGGACCATTGCGGCCGACCATCGGCCGCAATGGTTACGCTTGTAACCGCAATTTGTGCGATCGCTCACGTTCCGTTAAGGTTGAGTTGACCGTCCGTGCACATGCCGGGCGGGGTGGCATCCGGGGATGGGATGCCAACGCCCCCATCCATCGGGCGGCGCCAAACGACACACCACCTTGGGGGATGCATGAAGTTCGCGCCTGTAGTGTTGTCGAGCCTGCTGTTCGCCGTGGCCCAGGCCGCCGCGCAGGCTCCCACCGAATGTCCTTCGCTGCCCGCCAGCAGCGGCCTGCAATGGCAGCAGCAGGCGCAGGCCGATTTCCTGGTCTGCCGCGCCAGCACCGGCGACGGCCGCGAAGTGCTGAGCCTGATGCTCAGTGCACGGGATCCGTCCATTCCACTGAACCGTTCGCTGCGCCAGGAAAAGGGCAGCTTCGGCGGTGAATCACTCTACTGGTACCAGCCCGACCTCGGCGGCCAGCAGCCACCCGGCTATGCCGAGCGGCGGATCAGCGTGGTCAAGCTCGACAAAGGGCGTTACGCGCAGATTTCGCTGTATCCGGACAGCCCGCAGGAACTGGGCTCGCTGCAGCAGCTGGCGCAGGGCATGAGCCTGACGCCGTCGGCCGTGGCCGCCGGGCGCTGACCGTGATGGGGATGACTGCCTGGCAGCATCCCCGCAATGCGGCCCGATCACCGGGTAGTGCCAGCCGCTGGCCGGCACCCCGATCCGCCATGACCTCACGCAGTGGCCGGCCAGCGGCCGGCTCCCCCTCAGAACCTGCCTTCCTGGAAATCGACGAAGGCCTGCATCAGCTCCTGCCGCGTGTTCATCACGAACGGGCCGTGCCGCATCACCGGCTCGCGCAGCGGACGGCCGGCCACCAGGATCAACCGCGCGCCATCACGGCCGGCCGAGATGTGCAGCTGCTCGCCACCGCCCAGCACCGCCAGCTCCTGGCGCGCCACGTCACGCGCGGCGTCCTGCTCGCCTACCGTCAGCGCACCTTCGAATACATAGGCAAACGCGTTGTGCCCTTCCGGCAGTGCGTAGGTCCAGGCGCGATCGGGCGCCAGCGTGATGTCCACGTAGAGCGGATCGGTGGCCGGCTGCACGATCGGCCCGCGGGTACCGTCGACGCTGCCGGCAATCACCTTCACCTCCACGCCGGCGGCCGGCTGCACCCGCGGAATGCGCTCGGGCGCGAACTCCTGGTACTTCGGGTCGGTCATCTTGTCCTTCGCCGGCAGATTCACCCACAGCTGGAAACCGCGCATCTGCCCGCTTTCCTGTTCGGGCATCTCCGAATGCACCAGGCCGCGCCCCGCCGTCATCCACTGCACGCTGCCCGGGGTCAGCAGGCCTTCGTTGCCGTGGTTGTCGCGATGCCGCATGCGCCCGTCGAGCATGTAGGTCACCGTCTCGAAACCACGGTGCGGATGCTCGGGGAAACCTGCGATGTAGTCCTCGGCGCGGTCGGTGCCGAATTCATCGAGCAGCAGGAACGGATCCAGGTCGGGCAGCGTCGGGCCGCCGATGACGCGGGTCAGGCGCACGCCGGCACCATCGGAGGTGGGCATGCCACGGATGGTGCGCAGTACGCGAACCGGTTCGGGAAAGCTCATGGCGACTCCTGTTGGATGGATGCCCCTGAAGATGGACGCCACACGGCCGTACGCCAATGGACGGCTCCGCAACCGATTGTTCCATCGCTGATGTTCGCTGCACGTCAGCATTCCCTTCGTTCGACCAAAGTACTACCGCAGATTCGTCCTGTGCCAATTGACCGTGTCGAGGGCAAGCAGGACTCTTTGTCTGTCTTTCCGGGAGAGAGCACCTCATGAAAGGGTTTTCCAAACTGGGCTGGGCGGTACTCGCCCTGCTCGGCGCGTTCTGTCTGGGCACCGTGGCGCTGCGTCGCGGCGAACACATCAATGCCCTGTGGATCGTCGTCGCGGCGGTGTCGCTGTACCTCGTCGCCTATCGCTTCTACAGCCTGTTCATCGCCAACAAGGTGATGCAGCTCGATCCGACCCGGGCCACCCCGGCGGTGATCAACAACGATGGCCTGGATTACGTGCCGACCAACAAGCACGTGCTGTTCGGCCACCACTTCGCCGCCATCGCCGGCGCCGGCCCGCTGGTCGGCCCGGTGCTGGCCGCGCAGATGGGCTACCTGCCCGGCCTGCTGTGGCTGGTGGTGGGCGTCGTGCTGGCCGGTGCGGTGCAGGACTTCATGGTCCTGTTCCTGTCCAGCCGCCGCAACGGACGTTCGCTGGGTGACCTGGTGCGCGAGGAGATGGGCCAGGTGCCCGGCACCATCGCCCTGTTCGGCGCCTTCCTGATCATGATCATCATCCTGGCCGTGCTGGCGATGGTGGTGGTCAAGGCACTGGCCGAGAGCCCCTGGGGCATGTTCACGGTGATCGCAACGATGCCCATCGCGATCCTGATGGGCGTGTACATGCGCTACATCCGCCCCGGCAAGATCGGCGAGATCTCGATCGTTGGCCTGATCCTGCTGCTGGCCGCGATCTGGTTCGGCGGCAAGGTCGCGGCCGACCCGACCTGGGGCCCGGCGTTCACCTTCACCGGCACCCAGATCACCTGGATGCTGATCGGCTATGGCTTTGTCGCCTCGGTGCTGCCGGTGTGGCTGCTGCTGGCGCCGCGTGACTACCTGTCGACCTTCCTCAAGATCGGTACGATCATCGCGCTGGCCATCGGCATCCTCGTGGTGATGCCGGAACTGAAGATGCCGGCGCTGACCCAGTTCGCCGCCAGCGGTGACGGCCCGGTGTGGAAGGGCGGCATGTTCCCGTTCCTGTTCATCACCATCGCCTGCGGTGCGGTGTCCGGCTTCCATGCCCTGATTTCCTCCGGCACCACGCCGAAACTGCTGGCCAATGAAGCGCACATGCGCTACATCGGCTACGGCGGCATGCTGATGGAATCGTTCGTGGCCGTGATGGCACTGGTGGCGGCTTCGATCATCGATCCGGGCATCTACTTCGCGATGAACAGCCCGGCGGCGGTGATCGGCCCGGATGTGGCGTCGGCCGCGCACTACATCACCAATACCTGGGGCTTCACCATTACCCCGGAACAGCTGACCGCCACGGCAGCAGCAATCGGAGAGCCGACCATCCTGCACCGCGCCGGTGGCGCGCCAACACTGGCAGTGGGCATCGCACAGATCCTGCATCAGGCGATTCCAAGCAGCAGCGACGCAATGATGGCGTTCTGGTACCACTTCGCGATCCTGTTCGAAGCGCTGTTCATCCTGACTGCAGTGGACGCCGGCACCCGTGCCGGGCGCTTCATGCTGCAGGACCTGCTCGGCAACTTCGTGCCAGCGTTGAAGAAGACCGAGTCGTGGACCGCCAACATCATCGGCACCGCCGGCTGCGTGGCGCTGTGGGGCTACCTGCTGTACACCGGCGTGGTCGATCCGTTCGGTGGCATCCAGACGCTGTGGCCGCTGTTCGGCATCTCCAACCAGATGCTGGCCGGTATCGCGCTGATGCTGGGCACGGTGGTGCTGTTCAAGATGAAGCGTGACCGCTACGCGTGGGTCACTGCGGTGCCGGCGGTGTGGCTGCTGATCTGCACCACCTACGCCGGCTTCATCAAGATCTTCGACAGCAATCCGGCGCAGGGCTTCCTGGCACAGGCGCACAAGTTCCAGGCGGCGCTTGCCAGCGACACCATCACCGCGCCGGCCAAGTCGGTGGCGCAGATGAAGCAGATCGTGGTCAACGCCTACGTCAACACCGGGCTGACCGCGCTGTTCCTGCTGGTCGTGGGCGCGGTGCTGGTGTATTCGATCAAGACCATCCTGGCGGCGCGCCGCAACCCGCAGCGCAGCGACCGCGAGACCCCGTACGTGGCGCTGAAGCCGCATGAAATGGTGGATCTGTGATGAGCACGCAACTGGTTCCCGCCGGCCAGTACCAGGCGCACCGCCGCATCTGGCGGCGCCTGGTGCAGACCGCTCGGCTGTGCTGTGGCATTCCTGATTACGACAACTACGTCCGGCACATGCTGGAAAAGCATCCGGACCAGGAACCGATGGACTACAAGACGTTCTTCCGTGAGCGGCAGGAAGCGCGATATGGCGGCCGCAATGGCGGTCGCTGCTGTTGAAGTTGTGTGTGGGTGGCGGGGGGTGCCCCCCCCCCCCCCCGCCCCCCCCCCACTACCTGACCGCCTTCGGCCAGCCAGGCCTGCACGGTGGCCGCATCGAACGGCCAGTCCAGCTCGCGCTGCCCCGCCTCGTCGCGCAGCACCGGTACCCGCGCGCCATAGCGCGTCTCCAGCGCAGGCTGGTCGTCCAGGAACACCGACTCGAACTCCGGTGCCCGCGCCTTGGCCAGTTCGGCCAGGGCCAGGTCGCACAGGTGGCAATCGTCACGCTGGATCAGGGTCAACACCGGTTCGGCTCCCGTGCCGGAAATGCTGCGCCGCAGCCATCGGATGGCCCGGCAAGCCGCTAGAATAGCGGCTTGTCCGGTACCCGCAGTTTGGCATCCATGGCTGTCAGCACGTTCGACGTTTTCAAGATCGGCATTGGTCCGAGTTCCTCGCACACCGTCGGGCCGATGAAGGCCGCCGAGCGATTCATCCATCGCTGGCTGCTCGATCCGGGCCGCCTGCACGAGGTCGCACGCATCCGCGCCGATGTCTATGGCTCACTGGCGCTGACCGGCCGTGGCCATGGCACCGACAAGGCGATCCTGCTCGGCCTGGAAGGCCAGCGGCCGAACCTGATCGACCCGGACATCATTCCGGCCACCCTGGAGCGCATCCGCAGCAGCAAGCGCATCCAGCTGATGGGCCAGCACGAGATCGCCTTCGACGAGAAGCGCGACCTCGGCATGAACAAGCGCCAGAAGCTTCCGTACCACACCAACGGCATGCGCTTCACTGCGTACAACGCCGACGACGAAGTGATCGCCACCCGCGACTACTACTCCGTTGGCGGCGGTTTCGTGGTCAACCAGGACGACGCGGCCGATGACCGCATCGTGCCCGACGAGACGCCGCTGCCCTACCCGTTCAAGAGCGGCGACGAGCTGCTGGCGCAGACCGCGCGCAGCGGCCTGAGCATCGCCCAGCTGATGTTCGAGAACGAGAAGTGCTGGCGCAGCGAGGACGAGATCCGCGCCCAGCTGCGCGAGATCTGGAGCGCGATGCAGTCGTGCGTGACGCGCGGCATCCGTGAGGAAGGCGTGCTGCCGGGTGGCCTGAAGGTGGGCCGTCGCGCACCGGCGCTGTACCGCGAACTGTCGTCGAAGCCGGAAGCAGCAATGCGCGACCCGCTGACCACGCTGGACTGGGTCAATCTGTACGCGCTGGCAGTGAATGAGGAAAACGCCGCCGGTGGCCGTGTGGTCACCGCGCCGACCAACGGTGCCGCCGGCGTGCTGCCTGCAGTGCTGCACTACTTCGACCGCTTCTGCCCCGGCGCCAACGAGCAGCGCGTGTTCGACTTCCTGCTGACCTCGGCGGCGATTGGCATCCTGTACAAGGAGAACGCCTCGATTTCCGGTGCCGAAGTGGGCTGCCAGGGCGAAGTGGGCGTGGCCTGCTCGATGGCGGCCGGCGGCCTGGTCGCGGCGCTGGGCGGTAACCCGAGCCAGATCGAGAACGCCGCGGAAATCGGCATGGAACACAATCTAGGCCTGACCTGCGATCCGATCGGCGGCCTGGTGCAGATTCCGTGCATCGAGCGCAACGCGATGGGCGCGGTGAAGGCAATCAACGCCTCGCGCATGGCCATGCGTGGCGACGGCAAGCACAAGGTGTCGCTGGACAAGGTCATCAAGACCATGCGCGATACCGGCCGCGACATGCAGGACAAGTACAAGGAAACCAGCCGCGGTGGCCTGGCGGTGAACGTCATCGAGTGTTGAGGTGTAGAGCCGGGCCCATGCTCGGCTTCGCATGACCGGATGCATTACGCTGGGGGCTCCGTCGCCCCCGAGAACGCCATGCGCCTGCTCGCTGCCGCCCTGCTCGCCTGCCTGCCGATGTCCGCCCTGGCCGCGCCGACCTATGGTCCGCGGCTGGAAGGTTTCGACTACGGCTATCCGGTGAAGACCTTCGCGCTGGAATCGCAGCAGCAGCCGCTGGAAATGGCCTACCTGGATGTCCTGCCCAAACGACGGGCCATCGGGGTGGTGGTGTTGCTGCACGGCAAGAACTTCTGCGCAGCCACCTGGCAGCAGACCATCGCCCCGCTGCTGGCCGCGGGCTACCGGGTGATCGCACCGGACCAGGTGGGTTTCTGCAAATCCAGCAAGCCCGAGCGCTACCAGTACACATTCGCGCAGCTCGCCGCCAACACCCACGCTCTGCTGCAGCAGCTGCAGCTGGGTGATGCGCCGGTGCACCTGGTCGGCCATTCGATGGGCGGCATGCTCGCGGTGCGCTATGCGCTGATGTACCCGCAGGACCTGCGCAGCCTGTCGCTGGTCAACCCGATCGGGCTGGAAGACTGGAAGGCGCTGGGCGTGCCGTGGCGCAGCGTCGACGAGTGGTATGCAGGCGAGCTGAAAACCAGCTACGACAGCATCCGGCGCTACCAGTTGGACGTCTATTACGATGGCCAGTGGAAACCCGATTACGAGCCGTGGGCAAGGATGCAGTCGGGCATGTACGAAGGGCCGGGCAAGCAGGCCGTTGCCTGGAGCCAGGCGCTGGCCTCGGACATGGTGTTCAACCAGCCGGTGGTCTACGAACTGAAGCACCTGCAGGTGCCGACCACCCTGTTCATCGGCCAGAAGGACCGCACGGCGATCGGCCGCGACCGCGCATCACCTGGGCTGAAGGCCACGCTGGGCAACTACCCGGTGCTGGGCAAGGCCGCGGCGGCGGCGATTCCCGGCGCAACGCTGGTCGAGTTCGCCGGGCTGGGCCATTCGCCGCAGGTGCAGGATCCGAAACAGTTCAACGCCGCGTTGTTGAAGGCGTTGAAGTCGCGCTGAGGGGGGCGCGCCGGGCGATGCCCGGCGATCCCTTACCGCACGATGCGCAGCACGTCATCCAGCAACGCGGCGGCGGTGACTTCCGCGCCCGCGCCCGGTCCCTGGATCAACAACGGCTGGCGCTGATAGCGATCGCTATGGATGGCCACGCGGTTGTCGGTGCCCGCGCCCTGCGCCAATGGATGATCGGCAGGCAGCTCGCGCAGGCCCACCTGCGCACCCTGGCCATCGACGCGACCGACAAAACGCAGCACGCGCCCATTGTCGCGCGCCTGCTGCCAGCGTGCCTGCAGCGGCGCATCCAGCTGTTCCAGCGCGGCCACTGCATCTTCCAGCGGCAACGCGGCGAGCGCTTCAGGCACCAGCGAGTCCACCTGCACCTGCGACGCATCCAGCGCCAACCCGCTGCTGCGGGCCAGGATCAGCAGCTTGCGGCGTACATCCTCGCCGGACAGGTCCAGCCGCGGATCCGGCTCGGTGTAGCCAGCCGCCAGTGCTTCGCGCACTGCGGCCGAGAACGGTGACTGGCCGTCATAGCGATGGAACAACCATGCCAGCGATCCGGACAGGACGCCCTCGATGGCATGGATATGGTCACCGCCGGCCACCAGCGCGCGCAGGCTGCTCAGCAGGGGCAGGCCTGCCCCCACGGTGGCGCTGTCGCCGTAGCGTGCGCCACTGTCGGCGCAGCTTTCGGCAATCGCCTGCGCGCGCGCCAGCTGCGCGCCTCGCCCCAGCTTGTTGGCGGTCACCACGTGCACACCGCGCGCCAGCCACTGCACGTGCCGTGCGGCCACGTCTTCACTGGCGGTTGCGTCAACCACTACGTCACCACGCTCCAGCCCTTCCGCACTCGCCCACGGCGGCGAACTCTGGCCATCGCGCGGTGCTCGCCGTGCAAGTTCCAGCGGCAACGCCAGGTCGCGATCGATCTCCAGCGCAGTGCGCGAATTGGCCAGCCACTGCACGCTGGGCAGTTCCAGCCCGCGTGCCTGCAGCACCTGGTAGCGCAGCACGAACGCCGAACCGACCGTGCCGGTGCCGAGCAGCGCCAGGCGTCCCGCGCCCAGCGCAGGAATGTCAGCGGCCAGTGCGCTCATGCGTCCACCACCTGCTTGCGGCGTGCAGCGGCATCGATCACCGCTTCGGCGCGCTGCAGCGCGGCGCCGAGATCGGCCAGCAGGTCACGCTCGGCCTCGATGCCCACCGACAGGCGCAGCAGCCCTTCGCTGATCCCGGCCGCCGCACGCGCTTCGGCGGTCATCGCCGCATGGGTCATGGTCGCCGGATGCGCGATCAGGCTTTCGACGCCGCCCAGCGATTCGGCCAGGGTGAAACAACGCAGGCCATCAACGAACGCGCGCACCGCCGCGTGCGGATCGTCGCCGGCACAGTGCGCCAGCTCGAACGACAGCATCGCGCCGAAGCCCTCCTGCTGGCGTGCGGCGATGGCATGGCCCGGGTGATCGGCCAGGCCCGGGTAGTACACCGCGCCGACCGCCGGATGCTGGTCCAGCAGGGCAACGATCGAGGCGGTGTTTTCCTGGTGCACGCGCAGGCGTGCATCCAGCGTGCGCAGGCCGCGCAGGGTCAGGAACGCATCGAACGGCGAGCCGGTCAGGCCCAGCGCATTGCCCCACCACACCAGCTGCTCGTGCAGTGCCGGATCGCGCGCAACCACTGCGCCACCGACCACGTCGCTGTGGCCGTTGATGTACTTGGTGGTGGAATGCAGCACCAGGTCCGCGCCAAACGACAGCGGCTGCTGCAGGGCCGGCGACAGGAAGGTGTTGTCGACCACGACCAGGGCGCCGGCCTTGTGCGCGGCATCGATGACGAAGCGCAGGTCGGTGATGCGCAACAGCGGGTTGGACGGGGTTTCCACCAGCACCAGCTTCGGCTGGGTGGCCAGCGCCTGTGCCAACGCGCGCGGATCGGTCAGGTCGGCGGTGACCAGTTCGAAGTGGCCCTTCTTCGCCAGCGCGTTGAACAGCCGCCAGCTGCCGCCGTAGGCATCGTGCGGCACCACCAGCGTGTCGCCCGGCTGCAGCAGCGCGTTCAGCACCAGATTGATCGCGCCCATGCCGGTGGCGGTGACGACCCCACCGGCGCCGCCCTCCAGATCCGCAAGCGCTTCACCCAGCAGGTCACGGGTCGGGTTGCCACTGCGCGTGTAGTCGTACTGGCGCTTGTTGCCGAAGCCTTCAAAGCTGAAATTCGACGACAGCACGATCGGCGGAGTGACCGCACCATGCGCGGTATCACGATCGATGCCGGCACGGACAGCGGCAGTGGTACGGCTACAGGACGGCTCGTTGGCGTGCAGGCTCATGCGGACTCTCCAGAGGTACGGAAGGCGGTGGCGAGGATCGCGTCGATGCGATCGGTTTCTTTGAGGAAGGCGTCGTGGCCATAGGGCGAGCGCAGCACGCGCAGGCTGCCGCGCGGGCCCAGTCCTTCGACCAGGCCGACCAGGTCAGCCAGCGGCACCAGGCGATCGCCCTCCACAGCCACCACCACGGTCGGCGGCAGGATCGCGGCAGGGTCCACGCGGTGCAGGTCGATCGACTCGGACAGGCGCAGGTAGGCGGTCACCGGCGTGCGCGCGACGTACTGCGCCCCGGCGGCGTCGAGATAGTCTTCGGCTGCCACGCGCACGCGGCCATTGATCACTTCCGGCGCCGCATCGAAGCGCTCGCCGAATTCTTCCGGGGTGCGGTAGCTGAGCATGGCGAACTGGCGGGCCAGTGCCAGCCCGTGATCTTCGCCGCACTGCAGCTGGCCGAGCGCGACGGCGCGGCGCTGCAGTGCGCGCCAGGCCGCGGCATACGGGTGCGGGCGATGTGCGCCGCTGGCCAGCACCAGCTGGCGCACGCGGGCACGATGGCGGATCGCGAACTGCTGGCCCACCAGCGCGCCATACGAATAGCCGACGAACGCTTTCAGCGCGCGGATGCCCAGATGATCCAGCAGCAGCGCCAGCGCATCGGCCTGGTCGGCGGTATCGATCGGAACGTCCAGCGCACCGTCGGCCCCGATGAAGTCGAAGGCCAGCACGCGCAGCTGCTGTGGGTCCAGCGCGCGGCCACTACCGACCAGGTCTTCGGCCCAGCCCTTCTCGCTGAACTGCGGGTTGGACGCCACATGGCGGTGGGCGGAAATGCCACCGGCCAGCACCACCACCGGCGCATTCGCCGGGCCGACCCACTCATAGCGCAGGCGCACCGGGCTGGGGCCGGCGTGGCGCATCGACAGCACCGCGGCGAACTCACCGCGCTCGGCATGCACGCGGTCATCGACCGGCACGCTGACGGGGACAAAGGGTTCGGGGCGAAGCGCGGTACTGGCGGCGAAGCTCATGGCGGGATCCGGTTGGGGAATCGGCCATCGAGCCTTCGCGGGGCCCGCGTTCGAGATGCACGTGGGGTGCATGGTTCGAACCATCTTTCGGTGGACGCCACGGTCCCCGCAGGATTTGGCACCTACGCAGTCGCTTGCGCGCCTGCGGGCTGCCCCGGCTTCAAAGGGCCTGTCCCTCTGCCGGTCTCGATGGTGAAGCAACGATGCCAGCCCTTTCCGACACTGTCAATCCCTTCATTCGGATAAAGCGATGGATATTTGCAGGCGAACTCTGAGGAGGCCGTCCCGGTCGTCCCGTTCAGGATCGGGTACAGTCCCGGCGGCCCCTCTCCCCCGGAACCACGGATGCCACGCGTGCCCCTGACCTGCCTGCTGCTGTGCCTGCTGGCGAGCGCGACGGCCCATGCAGGCGACTGGCGCCAGGGCTGGGGGCTGGTGCCCAAGGCCGCCCCTGCCACCGCTGGGGAATCTGCCCGGGATGCCACGCCGATGGCTCGACTGCGCCTGCAGCCGGTCGGCGAACAATGGCAGGCGCGGATCGACAACGGGCTGGCGGGGCCGTTGCAGATCGAACTGCGCGCGGCGCCGGGACACCCGGTCGAAGGCCTCCCGGTCGAATCACTGCTGCAGGGTGACAGCAGCCTGGTGGTCGGCCATCTGCCCGCGCCGGTCGATGGCCGGGCGCTCGACCTGCGCCTGCGGTCGGTGCCAGGCAATCCGTCCGCACAGGCAGAAGACGTCGCCTATCGCCTGCCCTTCGAGACCGCCCGCCTGCGCGTGGACCAAGCGCCGCAGGGCCGGTTCAGCCACGATGACGAGGAGAACCGCGAGGCGGTCGACTTCGCACTACCGGAGGGCACCGTCGTGCTGGCCGCGCGCGAGGGTACGGTGATGCAGATCCAGGATGGCTTCCGTGGCAACGGGCAGGACCGCGAACGCGATGCTGCCCGCGCCAATTTCATCCGCGTGCTGCACAGCGACGGCAGCATGGCCCTGTATGGCCACCTGCAGGCCGGTGGCATGCGCGTGCGTCGTGGCCAGGCGGTGCAGGCCGGGCAGCCGATCGGCCTGTCCGGCAACACTGGTTACAGCAGTGCCCCGCACCTGCACTTCGTGGTGCAGGTCAACCGCGGAATGGGCCTGCGCTCGGTGCCGGTGCGCATCTTCACCGCGCAGGGCCAGCTGCAGTTCGCCCGCCAGGCCGCGGCCGAAGGCGGCATCGGGCGCTGACCGGCGCCGGCCGGTATAATCGGGCGCTTATCTCTTTGAAAAGCGCCCCGGGCGGGCGCCACTGCCATGTCCGAAGTCGCCAACGAAGCGTCGCGTCGCCGCACCTTCGCCATCATCTCCCACCCTGACGCCGGCAAGACCACGCTGACCGAAAAGCTGCTGCTGTTCGGAGGCGCGATCCAGATGGCCGGTTCGGTCAAGGGCCGCAAGGCCGCCCGCCACGCCACCTCCGACTGGATGGCACTGGAAAAGGAGCGCGGCATCTCCGTGACCTCCTCGGTGATGCAGTTCCCGTACGAAGGCAAGATCGTCAACCTGCTCGACACCCCCGGCCACGCCGACTTCGGCGAGGACACCTACCGCGTGCTGACCGCGGTGGACTCGGCGCTGATGGTGATCGACGTGGCCAAGGGCGTGGAAGAGCGCACCATCAAGCTGATGGAAGTGTGCCGCCTGCGCGACACCCCGATCATGACCTTCATCAACAAGCTCGACCGCGAGGGCAAGGACCCGATCGAGCTGCTGGATGAAGTGGAAACCGTGCTCGGCATCCAGTGCGCCCCGGTGACCTGGCCGATCGGCATGGGCCAGCGCCTGAAGGGCGTGGTGCACCTGCTGACCGGCGAAGTGCACCTGTACGAACCCGGCCGCAACTTCACCCGCCAGGACTCGACCATCTTCCCGTCCATCGATGCCCCCGGCCTGGCCGAGAAGATCGGTGCGCAGATGCTGGCCGACCTGCGCGACGAACTGGAACTGGTGCAGGGCGCCAGCCACCCCTTCGACCTGGACGCCTACCGCGCCGGCAAGCAGACCCCGGTGTTCTTCGGTTCGGGCGTGAACAACTTCGGCGTGCAGCCGCTGCTGGACTTCTTCGTCGAGCACGCCCCGCCGCCGCAGGCGCGCACCACTACCGGCCGGATCATCGCACCGGAAGAAAACAAGCTGACCGGCTTCGTGTTCAAGATCCAGGCCAACATGGACCCGCAGCACCGTGACCGCGTGGCGTTCATGCGCGTCTGCTCCGGCCGTTTCAGCGCCGGCATGAAGACCTTCCACGTGCGTACGGGCAAGGAGATGAAGCTGGCCAACGCGCTCACCTTCATGGCCAGCGACCGCGAGATCGCCGCTGAAGCCTGGCCGGGCGATGTGATCGGCATCCACAACCACGGCACCATCTCCATCGGCGATACGTTCACCGAGGGCGAAGCGGTCACCTTCACCGGCATTCCCAACTTCGCCCCGGAACTGTTCCGCCGTGCCCGCCTGCGCGATCCGCTCAAGCTCAAGCAGCTGCAGAAGGGCCTGGCCCAGCTGTCCGAAGAAGGGGCCACCCAGTTCTTCCGCCCGCTCACCAGCAACGACCTGATCCTGGGTGCGGTCGGCGTGCTGCAGTTCGACGTGGCCGCCTATCGCCTGAAGGACGAGTACGGCGTGGAAGCCACGTTCGAGCAGGTCAGCGTGACCACCGCGCGTTGGGTCCACTGCAGCAACGAGAAGAAGCTGGAAGAGTTCCGCGAGAAGAACGCGCTGAACCTGGCCCTGGACGCGGCCGGCCACCTGGTCTACCTGGCTCCGACCCGGGTCAACCTGCAGCTGGCGCAGGAACGTTCTCCGGATGTGCGCTTCTCGGCCACCCGCGAAGCGGCGCATACGGTGTCGGCCGGCTGAACCGCAAGGAGGCCCGCGGCGGTTCATCCACGCATGGCGTGGATCTACTGATCGCGGGCGCATCTGCGCAACGCGGGGATTCACCGACCATACGGTGATGGGCGTGCATGCGCCGCCCATCGCGGCGATGATAGAGGGGTGCGGGTCCCCCTCCCCGCGAACGATGCCCACGCCATGTCCACGACTTCCGTTGCTTCGATCCGCGAAGAAATCGCCAGCGCCCTGACCCACGGCCTGGGCGCCGTGCTCGCCCTCGGCGCGGGCGCGGTACTGATCACCCTGGCCGCCATCTACAGTGACGGCTGGCAGCTGGCCGGCGCCATCGTGTTCGGCATCGCGCTGCTGCTGCTGTATACGGCTTCCACCCTCTATCACGCCATCCAGCACCCGGTCGCCAAGGGTCGCCTGAAGGTGTTCGACCACTGCGCGATCTACGTCCTGATCGCCGGCACCTACACCCCGTTCACCCTGATCGGCCTGCGCGGCCCGTGGGGCTGGGGGCTGTTCGCGGCGATCTGGACCCTGGCCCTGGCCGGCGTGGTGTTCAAGCTGTTCTACACCGGCCGCTTCAAGCGCCTGTCCACCGCCATCTACGTGGCCATGGGCTGGCTGGTGATCGTGGCGGTCAAGCCGATGCTGGCCTCGATCGACGGCTGGACGCTGGGCTGGCTGCTGGCCGGTGGCCTGTCATACACCCTGGGCACCTACTTCTACCACCGCGAATCGATCCCCTATTCGCATGCGATCTGGCACCTGTTCGTGATCGGCGGCAGCGTCTGCCACTTCGTCGCGGTCACCATGCAGGTGTTGTAAGACAGGGCCCGCGCGCGGGTTGTGCACACCGCGCACATGGGTGCTTCGCGCCCTGTCCACGATGAGGGGGCAACCATGGCAGCGTGAATGCTGCCGCCTCCCCCGCCACATCGCGCACCTCCCGCTGGCGCCTCCGCCGACCCGGCCCGCGCGGCCGGCGCTGGCTGACGGTCCTGATCTTCCTGCTGGCGGCGGTCCTGCTGCTGATCGCACTGTGGGACTGGAACTGGTTCAAGGGGCCGGTCGAACGCGCCGTGCAGGCGCGCACCGGCCGGGCACTGCACATCGGCCAGCTGAATGTGGATCTCGGCCGCACCAGCACGATCCGCGCCGACGCGATCACCTTCGCCAATGCCAGCTGGGCGAAGCAACCGGACATGGCCAGCGCCGACCGCGTCGAGATCGACGTGCGGGTGTGGCCGCTGCTGCGTGGCAGCGTGCAGCTACCCGAAGTGCGCCTGACCCGGCCGGACGTCCTGCTGGAAACGGCCGCGCGCAAGGGCGAGCCGGGCAACTGGGATTTCCTCGGTGACAGCGCTGGCGGGCCAGGCCTCCAGCTCAAGCGCCTGCGCATCGACGACGGCCGCCTGCAGTTCCTCGATGCACTCGGCCGCACCGACATCCGCCTGGATGTGCGCAGCGGCCAGCCGAAACAGGCCGATGCCGCACCGCCGCTGCTGGTGCAGGGCAAGGGCCGCTGGCAGGGCAACCCGTTCACCCTGCGCGGCGGCACTGAATCACCGCTGCAGCTGACCGACAGCGACCACCCGTTCCGCATCCACCTCGATGGCCGCGCCGGGGCAACCCACGCGGTGGCCAACGGCACACTTACCAATCCGTTCCAGCTGCGCGTGTTCGACCTGCAGTTCGCACTGAGTGGTCAGGATCTGGCCGACCTGTACCCGCTGCTCGGCATCGCCATTCCGTCCTCGCCGCCGTACGCGTTGAATGGCCGCCTCAAGCGCGACCACGACACCTGGCGCTACAAGCAGTTCACCGGCAAGGTCGGCGACAGCGATCTTGGTGGCAACCTGCAGTTCGACGTCGGCGGCGCACGCCCGCGGCTGACCGCCACGCTGGAATCCAGGCGACTGGACTTCGACGATATGGCCGGCTTCGTCGGTGCACCACCGAAGACCGGCAGCGGCGAGACCGCGAACGCCGAGCAGAAGGCCGAGGCCGCGCGCATCGCCGCGCGTGCCCGGGTACTGCCCGACACCCCGTACAACCTCGGCAAGCTGCGCGCGATGGATGCCGATGTGCGCTGGAAGGCCCACCGCATCAACGCGCCGTCGTTGCCGCTGGACGACATGGATGCGCACCTGCTGCTGGATGACGGCGTACTGCGGTTGGACCCGCTGAACTTCGGCGTGGCCGGCGGCGATATCCGCAGTACGATCCGCATGGACGCGCGGCAGGCGCAGATCAGCACTGCACTGAAAGCCAGCGTGCGCGGTGTGCAGCTGGGCCAGCTGTTCCCGGATGCAAAACTGGCCGAGCAGGCCAAGGGCGGCATCGGCGGCGAAGTCGACCTGAGCGGCCGTGGCAACTCGATCGCCGCGATGCTGGGCAGCAGCAGCGGCAAGGTCGGCCTGGCGATGGGTCGCGGCCATGTCGGCAACCTGGTGATGGAACTGGCCGGGCTGGATGTCACCGAGTCGTTGAAGTTCCTGGTGACCGGTGACAAGCAGATTCCCCTGCGCTGCGCCTTCGCCGACTTCGGCGTGCGCGACGGCCTGATGACCAGCCAGGCGCTGGCGGTGGATACCACCGACACGATCATCATTGGCGAAGGCACGGTCAGCCTGCGCGATGAGACCCTCGACCTGCTGCTGAAGCCGCGTCCGAAGGACAAGAGCATCCTGGTGCTGCGCTCTCCACTGCACATCAGTGGCACGTTCAAGGACCCCTCGTTCCGGCCGGACTTCAAGGCGCTTGGCATTCGTGGCGCGGTGGCCCTGGCGCTGGGCAGCATCGCCCCGCCGGCGGCGCTGCTGGCGACCATCGAACTGGGGCCGGGCAAGGATGCCAATTGTGGCGGGCAGTATGCGAAGTAGAGCGTTTGTTCGCGGCGCCTCGTTTTTCCGCGCGTAGAGCCGGAGCAAGGCGACAGGCAGGACACGCCGTAAATACCTCCCTGTAGGCTCGGTCGGCGCATCCATGCGCCTCACGGTCCTACCTGCCGCCTTGCTCCGGCTCCGCACAGTTTCCTGCGCGCGCGGAACGAGAGCGAAGTTCAAAGTCAAAAGAATGAGCAGAATCAAAAGCCAATGCCAACCAAGGTTGGCATCTACCAGGAGCGGGAGATCGGCACTGAAACGCACCGCGCTCGCGGGAACGTGCCCAGAGGCGGAGGGTGCGGCTGGGCAGGACCGTTGGCGCCATGGATGGCGCCATCGAGCCCCCATGGATGGGTTTACGGCGTGTCCTGACCAGCCGCACCCCCCGCCTCCCAACGTATCAGGAAAGCGCTGCTTTGGCTTTGGCTCTGGCTTCAAAAAGCGGGCCGGCGGGCCGCAGGCCCGCCAGCGAACAACTCATCCCGCCACGATGTACTGCTGCAGCTGATCCAGCTCCCTGCGCTGTGCATCGATCACCGACTTCACCAGATCACCGATGGAAATCACCCCCAGCACCTGCGCGCCTTCCACCACCGGCAGATGGCGGATGCGGTAATCGGTCACCAGCTGCAGGCAGTGCTCCACCTGCTCGCCCGGCGACACTGTCACCACCTGGGCCGTCATGATCTCGGCCACCGCCGTATCCCGCGACGAACGATCGCGCAGCACGATCTTGCGCGCGTAATCGCGCTCGGACAGGATGCCGACCAGTCGCGGCCCATCCATCACCAGCACCGCGCCGATACCCTTCTCCGCCATCAACCGGATCGCATCGATCACCGCCGCATCCGGCGCGACCGCATGTACTTCAGGAGACTTGCCGTCCAACAGTTGCCGTACCGTGGTCATCCGCCTGCCCTCCAAGGGTGGGTTGCAGGGCCGAGTCTGCCACGGCCGATGCTAGCCACGCGTCAACCAGGTACAGCGGCCGCTGCTTGGATTCTTCATACAGCCGGCCCAGGTACTCGCCGATCAGGCCCAGCGCGATCAGCTGCACCCCGCCCAGGAACAGGATCACCGCCATCATCGTCGGCCAACCCGCCACCCGGTCGCCATACAGCGCCGCCTTGACGATCACCCACAAGCCGAACACGAAGGCCACCGCCGCCGTTGCCAGCCCCAGATAGGTGGCGGCCCGCAGCGGCACGGTAGAGAAACCGGTGATGCCCTCCAGGGCGAAGTTCCACAGCCGCCACAGGCTGAACTTGCTGGTACCAGCCACGCGCGCGTGGCGGTGATAGGGCACCGCCACCCGCTTGAACCCGACCCAGCTGAAGAGGCCCTTCATGAACCGATGACGCTCGCGCATCTCGCGCAGTGCGCTCAGCGCGCGCGGCGACAACAGGCGGAAATCCCCGGTGTCGGCAGGGATCGGCGTGCGCGACAGGCGCCCCATCACCCGGTAGAACATCGCCGCCGTGGCGCGCTTGACCCAGGCCTCGCCATCGCGGGCCATGCGCGTGCCATAGACGTTGTCGTGCCCCTCGCGCCAGCGCGCGACGAACTGCGGCACCAACTCCGGTGGGTCCTGGCCGTCCGCATCGAGGATCATCGCCGCCCCCTCGCGCACCAGGTCCAGGCCGGCCGTCAGCGCGGCCTCCTTGCCGAAGTTGCGCGAGAGCTTCAGCGCCGAGACCCGCGCATCGGCCTGGGCCAGGCCGGCGATCACCGGCCAGGTGTCGTCGTGGCTGCCGTCGTCCACATACAGGATGTGGCCTTCGATGTCGGGCATGCCATCCAGCACCGCGCACAACCGCGGATGCAGCAACGGCAGTGCCAGGGCCTCGTTGTAGGCGGCGATGACAAAGGTAAGCCGTTCGCGGGTCATGCCCGGATTGTACGTTGCCGGCACGCATGCGGGCCGCCACCTGCATACCCGGCAGGCCGCGCCCTCACTCCTCCGACAGGTACGCCGCCCCCCCCAGCTGCCGCGCCTGGCGCTGGATCCATGCCGCACGCCGCTGGACATACGGCCCCGGCGCCGCCGCGTTGTAGCGCCGTGGTGCCGGCAGCACCGCCGCCAGCCGCGCGCTTTCGGCCGGGCTCAGCCGAGCCGCGTCCTTGCCCCAGAATTTCTGCGCCGCGGCCTGTGCGCCATACACACCATCCCCGAACTCGGCGATGTTGGCGTACATCTCCAGGATGCGCTCCTTCGGCCACAGTGCTTCGATCAGCACCGTGTACCAGACCTCAAGGCCCTTGCGGACCCAGCTGCGGCCCTGCCACAGGAACAGGTTCTTGGCCACCTGCTGGCTGATCGTGCTGGCACCGCGCAGGCGGCCCCCCTTTGCGTTGTGGTCGCGCGCCTTTTCGATGGCCTGCAGGTCGAATCCATTGTGGTCGGGAAAGCGTTGATCTTCGGCCGCCACCAGCGAGATCGGCAGGCTGGGCGCCATCTGGTCCAGGTCGCGCCACTGGTAATGCAGCCGGTAGGACCAGTCCGCCTCACCCAGCGCCTCACCGTAGCGCCACAGCATCACCATGGACCCGGGCGGGTCGATGAACCGCAATACCAGTACCTGCAGGCAGCTGAAGGCGGCCAGCAGCACCGGCAGCCACAGCAGCCGTTTCCAGCGCCAGCGCCTGCGGCGAGGGACGTCCGCCCCGGCCTCGACCTTGTGCTGCTCTCCCGCTGCCCCCATTACTGGTGCATCCTTCTTCTGTTCTGTCTGGTTGTCGGCGCATTATCCGGCAACCGCCTCCGTTTACGCGCGATGTGAGCTGATGACCGCCAACTCCGATTCCCTGATCCGCTTCCTGCTGCCCGACGCCGGCGTCCGCGGCGTGCATGTGCACCTGCAGGCCACCTGGCAGGAAATCCTGTCCCACGCCCAGTACCCGGATACCGCTGCCGAGCTGCTCGGCGAGGCCTGCGTGGCCTCGGCGCTGTTCACCGGCCATACCAAGATCGATGGCCGCCTGTCGATCCAGCTGCGCAGCAGCACCGCCCTGCGCACGCTGTTCGCCGAATGCACTGCCGCCGGTACCCTGCGCGGCATCGCCCAGCTCAGCGACGGTGCCGACGCGCCGCGCGACCTGTCCAGCCTGGGCGATGACGCCCTGCTCGCGATCACCATCGAGAACCCGGGCCTGGACCCGCGCGAACCGCAGCGCTACCAGAGCCTGGTCGGCCTGACCGCACCGGAACTGGACGAAGCCTTCGAGGACTACTTCCGCCAGTCCGAGCAGCTGCCGACCCGCCTGCTGCTGGCCGCCGACCGCAACGGTGCCGCCGGGCTGCTGCTGCAGAAGCTGCCGGGCGACGAGGGCGACGAGGACGGCTGGGCCCGCGCCAGCGCCCTGTTCGAGACCCTGGGCAAGGCCGAACTGCTGGCCACCCCGGCCGCGCAGTTGCTGCACCGCCTGTTCCACGAGGAGAAGCCCGAGCTGATGGGCAGCAAGCCGCTGTCCTTCGCCTGCTCCTGCTCGCGTGAACGGGTCGCATCGATGCTGCAGTCGCTGGGCGAGGAGGAGGCCCGTGCCGCCGCCGAAGCCACCAACGCAGTCGAGGTGCGCTGCGAATTCTGCGGGCGTGAGTATCACTTTCCTTTGACGGAGTTCGGCATACTGTTCCACGGTGCCGAGGGGACTGTGCCGGCGCCTGAACGGCTTCAGTAATCGGCTGGTCTTGCATCTGGGGGGATCAAGGCTTGTTAAGAATTCATAAACGCCCTACGATCAAGTTCCCGTTTCCGCGGGAACTTCCGTTGTTCATCCCTGTCTGAACTGGTCCGATGCGTACCTTCCTGCGTCTACCGCTGGCCCTGCTGATCGCCCTTGGCGCGATTGCGGGCGCGCATGCGCAGAGCAAGGACACCCGTACCGTGCTGCCGGTGTGGAACAAGGGCAGCGGCAAGGTCGAGGCCCTGCTGTATCTGGAACCCACCGGCGAACAGGCAGCCGGCGCCCGCTGGCACTTCGGCCGCAACTCGCTGGATGCCGCCTTCGGTCTGTCCTCCGGCGATTCGCTGGGCCTGCTCTGCAACAGCAGCAGCGGAACCAGCATCAGCGGCCTGGCCAGTCACTGCATGCTGGCCAGCCTCGGCGACGATGACGACCTCAACAGCCGCCGCTTCACCGGCACCGCCGCACTGAACCGTGGCAACAGCCGCCTGGGCATCACCGCCGGTACCGGCCGTGAAACCCTGCCGGCCTGGCTGTCAGGCCCGAACAAGACCCCTTCGCTGCGCGCCGAGCAGAACGACCTGACCGTGTTCGCGCAGAAGAACATCGGCCGCGAGGGCTTCGTCTCCATCGCCGGCACCTATGCCAAGGCCCGCCTGGTACCGCTGGCTGATGCCTCACCGGCCATCGTCGATCGCTGGGACAGCAAGAGCCTGAGCATCGGCGCCGGCTACGGCAACTTCACCGGCAGCATCATCGGGCGTGTCGTCGACGTGCCGGGCAAACCTGGCAAATGGGAAGGCCTGGGAATCGGGCTGACCTGGCGTACTCCCTGGTCCGGCCAGCTCACCGTTGGCGCCGAGAACGTGATCAGCCGCGGCAAGAATCCGTTCTCGCCGCGCAATGAAAGCAACGATGACGGCACCGTGCCGTACGTCCGCTACGAGCAGGATCTCTGACCAGACAGCACCGGCGGGGCTCACAATCCGGGCGTTGAATGAGAACGGGTGCCGCTGGGCGCCCGTTCTTTTTTTGCGCCGCAGCAATCCTGAATGGCCGATGGACGGAAAGAATTCTTTCGCCTGCACACTGCAACAACCGAAATATTTTCTTTCACATGAAACTAACGCCAGGCTGGCAAGCTGGCTGGAACGGCCTCAAGTCATTGAATTCAATGACGTCAATGACCTGCCCCCATCGCATTCAGCCCTGCCACGCCCTGTATTAACACACCTTTAATTTTTGGGAACGCACCAGTACTATCGGCTCAGCCTCGCGTTTTTTGGAGCGCCTTTTCGCTCCGTACGCAGGCAATCACCCAGCCAAGATTTCTTGGAGAGAGAGAGCCAATGAACTTCAAGTCCAACAAGCTGCGCGACGCCGTCCTGGTCGCGCTCGTTGCCGGTGTGGCGTCCACTGCCACCGCCCAGGCTCAGGAAGCGACCAACCTGGACCGCATCTCGGTCACCGGTTCGCGCATCAAGAGCACCGACATCGAAACCTCGCAGCCGGTGCTCAGCCTGACCCGCGCCGACATCGAAAAGCAGGGCGTGACCTCGGTCGCCGACATCCTGCAGCGCGTCGCCGCCAACGGTGCCGCCCTGAACCGTACGTTCAACAACGGCGGTGACGGCTCGGCCGGCGTCAGCCTGCGTAACCTCGGCGCCGAGCGCACCCTGGTGCTGGTCAACGGCCGCCGCTGGACCACCGGTCTGGATGGCAGCGTCGACCTGAACACCATCCCGACCGCGATGATCGAGCGCATCGACGTCCTGAAGGACGGCGCCTCGACCATCTACGGTTCGGATGCCATCGCCGGCGTGGTGAACATCATCACCAAGCAGAACTTCGATGGTGCTGAAGCCAACGTCTACAAGGGCCAGTACAGCGCCGGCGACGGCGAGCGCACCGCGGCCGACTTCACCCTCGGCACCACCACCGATCGCGCTTCGCTTGTGCTGGGCGTGTCCTACGTTGACGAGAAGGCCGTGATGGCCGGTGATCGCAAGATCTCCGCCGGTGGCCCGCCGTTCTTCAGCGGCCAGAGCGGCACCGGTATTCCGGGCTCCTATGTCCGCAATGATCAGCGCTACGTCATCATCAATGGTGTGGAAACGCCGTTCGTCTCCAACCAGCACGGTTACAACACTGCGCCCGACAACTACCTGCTGACCCCGAACGAGCGCACCTCGCTGTTCGCCGTCGGTTCGTACAACATCACCGACAACATCACCTTCCGTACCGAGGCGATGTACAACGAGCGCAAGTCCGAGCAGCTGCTGGCTGCGATGCCGGTGACCGGCATGACGCTGTCCGCTGACAGCATGTACAACCCGTATGGTGTCGACCTGACCGGCGTCAACCGCCGTTTCAATGAAACCGGCGGCCGTTCGTTCAACCAGAACGTCAAGAACTGGCACTTCTACGGTGGTTTCGAAGGCTTCTTCGAGTTCGCCGGTCGCAACTTCGACTGGGATGTCGGCTACCGCTACGACAAGACCGACCAGAACGATCTGACCTACGGCCTGTTCAATGTACAGCGCCTGGAAGAAGCGTACGGCCCGTCGGCCATCCGCGATGGCAGCCCGGTCTGCTTGAACTCGGCAGGTGCCGTCATTGCCGGTTGCGTGCCGATCAATCCGCTCGGTGGCCTGGGCTCGATCTCGCAGGGCGCTCTGGACTACACCTCGTTCACCGCGCACGACTCGGCGAGCCTGGTGTCGAAGAGCTACTACGCCAACATCTCCGGTGAGATCGTGCAGCTGCCGGCCGGTGCGCTGAGCTTCGCTGCCGGCTACGAAGGCCGTAAGGAAAGCGGCCAGTTCGATCCGGACGCCTTCATCGCCTCGGGCCTGAGCACCGGCAACGGTGCAGCACCGACCAAGGGTGCCTACGACCTGGACGAGTTCTACGTGGAACTGTCGATCCCGGTGCTGGCAGACCTGCCGGGCGCCAAGCTGCTGGACTTCAGCATCGCCTCGCGCTTCTCGGACTACAGCAACTTCGGCAACACCACCAACAACAAGTTCGGCTTCCGCTGGAAGCCGATCGATGACCTGATGGTGCGTGGTAACTACTCCGAAGGCTTCCGCGCACCGAGCATCAACAATCTGTACCGCGGTGACACCGACTCGTTCGAGACCTACGCCGACCCGTGCGCCCGGGCCAACAACCCGACCGGCGCCGTGCTTGCCCAGTGTATTGCACAGGGCGTTCCGGCCAACTTCGTCCAGCCGAACACCGATGGCGAGCCTGGCCCGCTGCAGACGGTCGAGCCGTTCACCTGGAAGTCGAACCCGAACCTGAAGCCGGAAACCTCGACCAGCAAGACGCTGGGCCTGGTGTGGAGCCCGAGCTTCGTCACCGGTCTGAACGTCACCCTGGACTGGTGGCAGATCAAGATCGAAGACGCCATCACCCGTCCGGCGATCGGCGACATCATGGATCGTTGCTACGGTGGTACCGCACAGCAGCAGGCAGCCTACTGCGGCCTGATCACGCGTGATCCGAACTACGGCACCGCCAACGAGCGCTACACCATCACCAACGTCGACATGCCGCTGATGAACCTGGCGTCGTACAAGGTGGAAGGCTGGGACCTGGGCGTCCTGTACCGCCTGCCGGAAACCTCGTTCGGCCAGTTCACCGTCAGCCTGGACGGCACCTACCTGTCGAAGTGGGAAACCAAGTCGACCGAGGATGCCCCGGTTGAAGGTCGCCAGGGTCGCTACCTCGACCAGGATCCGTACTGGCGCGTCCGTTCCAACCTGTACGTCGACTGGTCCTACGGTGATTTCGGCGTCAACTATGGCCTGCGTTACAAGTCGGGCATGACCGAGGTCTGCTCGCTGGGCGGCGCACTGCGCAGCTACTGCTCGGATCCCGACAACCGCGAAAACCACATCGGCGCCACCACCTACCACGACGTCCAGTTCCGCTACAACACGCCGTGGAAGGGCACCATCATGGTCGGCCTGAACAACGTGTGGGACAAGAGCCCGCCGGTGTCCTACTCGGTCCGCGCCAACATGTTCGACCCGCAGTACGACCTGCCGGGCCGCTACATGTACATGCAGTACAAGCAGAAGTTCTGATCGCTCCACTGATCGGCTGATGCAGCAACGGCCCCGCAAGGGGCCGTTGTTCTTTGTGGCGCCGGCCATACGTGGATGGCACGCAAGAAAAAAGCCGCGGCAGTGCCGCGGCTTTCTCGTGACCAGCTACGGCGATCTTCAACCGTTCGGAATCAGCGTCTCGATGAGGTGCTCGACATAGGCCTCGAAATCCTCGCGGGCCTGCTTGGGCTGCTGCAGCTGCAGCGACAGCTGCAGGAAGCCGACATACGCGGCATAGGCCAGGCGCGCGCGATGCCGCGCATCGGTGGAGCTGAGCCCGGCCTGGCGGAACGAGGCAATCAGGTAGTCCAGGCGACGCTGCGACACGCGGTCGATCACCGGGCGTACCATCGGATGATCCAGCGCTTTCAGCAGTTCGCTGTAGATGATGTGCGGCTGCACTTCGTGCGCCACCATCTGGAACAGCTGGCGCAGGCGTACGCGCGGATCGGGCACATCCTCGAGGCTGCCGAACACCTGTTCCTGTTCGAACAGTTCCCAGCGTTCCAGCGCCGCCTGCAGCAGGGCATCGCGGGAAGGGAAATGCCAATAGAAACTGCCTTTGGTCACACCCAGGCGCCGTGCCAACGGTTCCACCGCGACGGCACCCACACCTTGTTCAGCAATCAGGTCGAGGGCCGCCTGGGCCCAGTCTTCGGCACTCAGGCGGCTGTTGCGGCCGGCGCGCGGTTCGCCGGCGGAAGCGTCAGGTTGATTCATGGGCTGATTTAACCATACGCCGGGGTTCGTTGCAGTACGCCGTTGCGGTCGAAACCGTTACGCCCCCCGCCGGACCACCTGCCGCAGTGCACCATACCCTGCAGTATTGACTTCGCCCTCAAGCAATCCATACTATCCGGTATGGTTACGTCCCCTACTCCCGCTGCGTTCCATGACCTGCGCCTGGACGCTGCCCATGGCGCGCGTTTGGCGGCGACCGCCAGTGACCACGGCCGCCGCGGCCGGGTGCTGTTCGCGCATGGCTTTGGCCAGACCCGCCACGCCTGGAATGCCACTGCGCGCGCACTGAACGCGGCCGGCCTGCAGACTCTGGCCTACGATGCCCGCGGCCATGGTGATTCGGACTGGAATGCCGCCGACCTGCCGTATCACGGCGAACAGTTCGCCGATGACCTGATCGTCCTGGCCGGCGAGCAACCGCGCCCGCCCGTGCTGGTTGCCGCGTCGATGGGCGGCCTGTTCGGGCTGCTGGCCGAATCGCGCTGGCCCGGCCTGTTCTCGGCGATGGTGCTGGTCGACATCACCCCGCGCTGGGACACCGCCGGTGTCGAACGCATCCTTGCGTTCATGACGGCCCACCCGGACGGTTTCGCGTCGCTGGCCCAGGCCGCCGATGTGATCTCGGCCTACATGCCGCACCGCCCGCGCAAATCCGAGCAGTCGCTGCGTGCGCTGCTGCGCGAGGACGGCAACGGCCGCTGGCGCTGGCATTGGGATCCGCGCCTGGTGGCCGAGCTGGCCCGCGACAGCGAGCAGCACCAGGATGCGCTGGCCGAAGCCGCACGCCAGGTGAAATGCCCCCTGCTGCTGGTCAGCGGCGGCCGCAGCGACCTGGTCACGCCGCAGACCGTGGCCGAATTCCTGGCGTTGGCGCCGCACGCGCGCCATGTGCAGCTGCCGCAGGCCACGCATATGGTCGCTGGCGATGACAACGACGCCTTTACCGCTACTGTGTTGGACTATCTGGACGTGTTGCCCGCAGCGGATGCTGCAGCTTCGTCCGCCACAAACGAGCACGTCACCGGAGCACGCTCATGAGCATCGTTCTTCCCTTCCTCGCCCTGCTGCTGGCAGGCGCGTTCGTCGCCTACCACCGCATGCGGCTGGTTACCTGGACGCTGATCAGCGTGGCCCTGCTGGTCGCCTGCTGGTTCATTCCCTACGTCAACCAGACCGCCACGATCGTCGCGGCCGCGGTGCTGGCGGTGATCGCCGTGCCGCTGCTGCTGCCGTTCATCCGCAAGCCGCTGCTGACCGCCCCGATGATGAAGGTGTTCCGCAAGGTGCTGCCGCCGCTGTCGCAGACCGAGCGTATCGCGCTGGAAACCGGCTCGGTCGGTTTCGAAGGCGAGCTGTTCACCGGTGATCCGGACTGGAACATCCTGCTGAACTACCCCAAGCCGCAGCTGACTGCTGAAGAGCAGGCCTTCCTCGATGGCCCGGTCGAAGAGCTGTGCACCATGGTCAACGACTGGGAAATCACCCATGTCCATGCCGACCTGCCGCCGGAACTGTGGGCCTTTATCAAGAAGAACAAGTTCTTCGGCATGATCATTCCGAAGGAATACGGCGGCCTGGGCTTCTCCGCGCTGGCCCACCACAAGGTAATCCAGAAGCTGGCCTCGGTGTCCTCGGTGGTCAGTTCCACCGTCGGCGTGCCGAATTCGCTGGGCCCGGGTGAACTGCTGGTGCATTACGGCACCCAGGAACAGAAGGACCAGTACCTGCCGCGCCTGGCCGATGGCCGCGAGGTGCCGTGCTTCGGCCTGACCGGTCCATTCGCCGGCTCCGACGCCACCTCGATTCCCGACTACGGCATCGTCTGCAAGGGCGAGTGGAACGGCGAGCAGGTGCTCGGCGTGCGCCTGACCTTCGACAAGCGCTACATCACCCTGGCCCCGGTCGCGAGCCTGATCGGCATGGCCTTCCGCATGTACGACCCGGATGGCCTGATCGGCGATACCCGCGACATCGGCATCACCCTGGGCCTGCTGCCGCGCGACACCGCCGGCGTGGAAATCGGCCGTCGCCACTTCCCGCTCAACTCGACCTTCCAGAACGGACCGATCAAGGGCAAGGATGTGTTCATCCCGCTGACCCAGCTGATCGGTGGCGCCGCGATGGCCGGCAAGGGCTGGAACATGCTCAACGAGTGCCTGGCCGTGGGCCGCTCGATCACCCTGCCCTCCACCGCCAGCGGCGGTGCCAAGGCCGGTGCCGCCGTCACCGGCGCCTATGCGCGCATCCGCAAGCAGTTCGGCCTGTCGGTCGGCCGCTTCGAGGGCGTTGAGGAAGCGCTGGCCCGCATCGGCGGCAAGGCGTACAAGATCAGCGCGCTGTCGCAGGCTACCGCTGCGGCGGTCGATCGTGGCGACGTGCCGTCGGTGCCGTCGGCGATCGCCAAGTACCACTGCACCACCATGAGCCGCGAAGTGATCTCGGACATGATGGATGTGATCGGCGGCAAGGGCATCATCCTGGGGCCGCGCAACTTCGCCGGCCGCAGCTGGCAGGCCGCACCGATCGCGATCACCGTGGAAGGCGCCAACATCATGACCCGCAGCCTGCTGATCTTCGGCCAGGGTGCGATCCTCTGCCACCCGTGGGTGCTGAAGGAAATGAAGGCGGCGCAGGATCCGGACACCCGCGCCGGCCTGCAGGAGTTCGACCGCAGCCTGTTCGGCCACATCCGCTTCGGCATCTCCAATGCCGTGCGTTCGTTCTGGTTCGGCCTGACCGGCGCGCGCTTCGGTGCTGCTCCGGGCGATGACTACACCCGCCGCTACTTCCGCAAGCTGGACCGTTACTCGGCCAACCTGGCGCTGATGGCCGACATCTCGATGATGACCCTCGGCGGCAAGCTGAAGTTCAAGGAATCGCTGTCCGGACGCCTGGGCGATGTGCTGAGCCATGTCTACATGACCAGCGCCATGCTCAAGCGCTACCACGACGAAGGCGCACCGCAGGCCGACCAGCCGCTGCTGGCCTGGGCCTTCCATGACAGCGTGCACAAGATCGAGGAATCGCTGTCGGCCGCCCTGCGCAACTTCCCGATCCGTCCGATCGGCTGGCTGATGTGGGCGCTGATCTTCCCGCTGGGCCGTCGTGCCGAGGCTCCGGGCGACCGCCTGAGCCGCCGCGTCGCTGCGCTGCTGATGGCGCCGAACGAAGCCCGCGACCGCCTGGCCGATGGCGTGTTCCTGACCCCATGCGAGAACAACCCGGGTGGCCGCATCAACAGCTACCTGAGCAAGGCGATCATGGCCGAGCCGGTGGAGCGCAAGTTCCTGAAGGCGCTGAAGAGCAAGGGCATCGAGGCGCTGGACTTCAAGGCGCAGCTGGACGAAGCCGTGGCCGAAGGCGTGATCACCCAGGACGAGCGCAGCCTGCTGGAAGAGCTGCGCACGCTGACCCTGGACACCATCACCGTGGACGACTTCGACACCCACGAACTGCGCGCGGCCAGCTACTACGACCGCCAGCACAAGGACCCGCATTCCCAGGCGGCCTGACCGCCCGCGACACGCGTTGCCTTCGACGGCGGGCCTCGGCCCGCCGTCGCTTTATCCGCCGACCGGAATACCCACCATGTCCACGCCCCTGCTCTCGCTTTACCACCGCCTGCAGCGCTGGCCCGCCGGCAGCTGGCTGTTCTCGCGCGCGGTGTGCTTCAAGGCGCCCTACTTCGCCAGCATCGCGCCCACCATCACCGCACTGGAGCCAGGCCGCTGCGAAGGCGTGATCCGCCAGCACCGCCGCATCAACAACCACATTGGCACGGTACATGCGATCGCGATGTGCAACCTGGCCGAGCTGGTCGGCGGGGTGATGGTGGACGCCAGCCTGCCGGCAGACATGCGCTGGATCCCCAAGGGCATGGACGTGAAATACCAGGCCAAGGCCTTGGGCACGTTGAAGGCCGTGGCGACGCCAATGTTGTCCATCGTCAGTGCTGCGGACGGCTACGACCTGCCCGTGAAGGTCAGCGTGACCGATGCGGCAGGGACCGAGGTGTTCCATGCGACCATCTCAATGTGGGTATCGCCGCGCCCTCCGCGCACAGGCTGATCAACCATGACGACCACTGAACTGCTTGTGCGCCTGGCAGGCATTCACAGCCTGGGGTTTGCCGCCTTCCATCTGGCGTTCTGGCGGCTGTTCGGCTGGAAACACGAGCTCGCCAAGCTCGGCACGCTCAACCGCGCGATCATGCAGATCCTCAATCTGCGCGTGATCTATGTGTTCCTGGGAATGGGGCTGATCGCGCTGATCTTTGCCCCGGACCTGGTCGACACTCGTCTGGGGTTGGTCCTGCTGGGTTTCATGGCGGGGTTCTGGGTGGGCCGCACACTTGAGCAATTCATCTTCCTGCGTATCAACGACTGGCGCGTACACCTGCTGACGGGCCTGTTCGTGCTGGGTGCGGCGCTGCATGCCGTGCCAATGTGGCTGGGCTTCATGCGCGCCATCAGCCGCTGAGCGGCGGCGCCTGCCAGCACGCGCCCACGTCAGAGCGCTCGCGACACCAGCGCCAGAATGGCCGGTACGGCCTGGATCATGAAAATGCGCCGGCTCACGCTGTACGCGCCATAGCACCCGGCCACCACCACGCAGGCCAGCGAGAACGTCACCAGCACCGGCTGATCGATCACCAGCCCCACCCCGATGCCCGCCGCCAGGAAGCCGTTGTACAGGCCCTGGTTGGCCGCCAGCACGCGCGTGGTCTCTGCCTTCTCCGGCGTGTTGCGGAAGGTCTTCAGGCCCAGCGGGCGCGTCCACAGGAACATTTCCAGCACCAGGAAATAGACGTGCAGCAGGGCGACCAGCAGGGTCAGGGCGAGTGCGATCCAGTACATGGGCGGTTCCTTGGATAGATGGATGGGGTGATGGGGTCAGAGCCCTCTCCGTGGGAGAGGGAGCCGACCCCGCGCGGCTCAGCGGTCGCGCGGCAGCTTCTTTTCTTCGCGCAGCACACCGAATGCCGCGGCGGTCATGCACGCGGCAACCACCACGCCGCCGATGAACACCACGTGTGAACCAAACAGCGACAAGCCCTTGTGCACCCACGCAAAGCTCAGGTCCGCGCCGCGGTACACCACGGTATCGATGGCCGCACCGGCCTTGTAGCGCCACTGCCGGTCCACGCGGGTATAGATGGTTTCGCGTGCCGGCTTGGCCAATGCGAACTCGCTGGCGCGGGTCATCACCTGCACCACTGCGACCATCAACGGCATGGGTGAAGCGGCAAGCACCGAAAAGCCGATCAGGATCGCAAAGCCAGGGATCAACAGGGCCGGCGCGATACCGTGGCGCGACAGCAGCCAGCGGGTCAGGCCGAGCTGCATCAGCAGCGCCAGTGCGTTCACCGCCAGGTCGATACGCGAGAAGAAGGCCGTGGCAGCGCCTGCATCGTTGAACGCCGCACGCACGATGCTGGCCTGCTGGTTGTACAGCAGGGTGCCCACGCCCACACCGAACACCACCATGATCGCCAGCCAGCGCAGCAACGGCTCACGCACGATCAGTTTCAGACCGTCCAGCACGCTGCCACCCATCGGCTGCTCGCCGGATACCAGCTGCTGCTCCTGCTCACGCAGCACCGCCCAGTGCCTCAGCCGCCAGATGCTCAACAGGCAGATGGCGAGGAATCCGGCCGAGACCAGCATCAGGTTGGCGATGCCCACACGCTGCACCAGTGCACCGGTGATGATCGGCCCGAGAAAGGCACCGATGGTGCCTGCCGCGCCGATGTAACCGTAGAAGGCACGTGCCTGCGCGTTGGAAAACACATCGGCCATGAAGCTCCAGAACACCGCCACCGCGAACAGGTTGAAGACGGTGATCCAGAAAAAGAACGCCATGCCTCGGCCCGGCACACCGCTGTCGAACAGTACGTAGAAACCCAGCAAGGTGACGATGAAGAACCCATACACCGCCGGCAGGAATACCCGCCGCGGAAAGCGACTGACCAGCCAGCCATACACCGGCTGCAGCACCAGCATGATCACGAACACGCAGGAGAACAGGAACTGCAGGACGAAATCCTTCAGCGCGATGCCATGGCTGGCGAACCAGGCGATCAGCATCGGCGGGAACACCGTTTCCAGGTCGGCCGAGGCGGCCATGGCCTCACGCACCGGGCGCAGCACGTAGTAGCCGCTGAGCAGGCAGAAGAAGTACAGGAACGACCACCACAGCGCCGGCGACTCACGCAGTGCCGCCGTCAGCCCACGCAACGGCCCCTTGCCCTTCACCGCGCTCACGCGGTGTCCCTCGCCAGAAGACGGCGGTTGGACAGCGGCATGGCAGGCTCCGGGGGCGGTGAAGCGCGTACGTTAGCCAATGCACTGCAACATCGCCAGCAGCAGCCACGCAGAAGGCCGCAACGCAGTGTCACGGCCCCGCCCGGACGACACGTTCCGATACATGCTTTCGGGGCGTCAAAATTCCAACTTTTTCAACGAGATGCGCATTCATCTTCGCTTTGTTTGTGCACAAGGGAAAAGCGGCGCTAGAATCGCCATCAGCAGTCGCGCACGGGTCCAACCGATGAAAAAGAACAGCCTGCGTCGTCCGATCCGTTCGGCGGCCACCGGTTTGCTGGGCATGTTGATGCCCGTTGCCTTGTCCACTACCGCGCAGACCCCGCCGGCATTGCCACCGATGCCGGCCAACATCGAATCGGCCGCCGCCACCGCCGTCGCCCACACCCAGCCGGCGGCCTACCGCACCGGCCTGGTGCCACAGGTGCAGGCGCCGGCCGCAGGCTTCAATGTCGCCAACATCGAGTCGATGGCACAGCAGCTTACCTATGGCGAGCGCGTGCCGGGCATGGCGGTGGCGATCGTGCAGGGTGGCCGCATCCTCAGCGCGCGCGGCTATGGCGTCACCGACGTCAACAATCCGCTGCCGGTCGATGCGCACACCGTGTTCCGCCTGGCCTCGCTGTCCAAGGCATTCGCCGGCACCATGGCCGGCCTGCTGGTCAACGACGGCACCCTGCGTTGGGACAGCAAGGTCACCGACTACGTGCCAGGCTTCCGCCTGAATTCACCGGAGGCCACCGACCGCCTGACCGTCGCCGACGTGCTCAGCCATCGCGTCGGCCTGCCGTACAACGCCTACGACCGCGACATCGAAGGCAACGCCGAGTACTACGCGCTGACCCAGAAGCTGGCCAATACCAGCCTCAAGTGCCTGCCGGGCGACTGCTACGCGTACCAGAACGTGGCCTTCAGCCTGATCGGCGACGTGGTCTATGCCGCCTCGGGCAGCTTCTACGAGCAGTCGGTCGAGCGCCGCATCTTCAAGCCGCTGGGCATGAACGATGCCAGCCTCGGCCTGGCCGGCATCCAGGCCAGCTCGCGCTGGGCGCGTCCGCACGTGCGCAGCCGCAACGGCTGGGTGTCGCTGACGCCGAAGCCGACCTACTACCGCGTCGCCCCGGCCGCCGGCGTCAACGCCAGCGCCAGTGACATGGCGCAGTGGCTGCTGGCCCACACCGGCCATCGCCCGGACGTGCTGCCGGCACCGCTGCTGGCCACGCTGCACTCCAGCCTGATCAACACCCCCGGCGAGATGCGTTCGGGCTGGCGCCGCGAGCGCCTGCATTCGGCCGGCTACGCACTGGGCTGGCGCACCTTCGACTACGCCGGCCACGATGTGGTGTTCCATGCCGGTGCCGTGCAGGGCTATCGCGGCCTGGTTGCGCTGGTACCGGAACGCGATCTCGGCATCGCCATCATGTGGAACGGCGAAAGCGGCCTGCCCAGCGGCCTGCTGCCGACGGTGCTCGATTCCGCGCTCGGCCTGCCAGCGCAGCGCTGGCTGGACGTGGACACCGACTTCGGCAGCGACAACCTGATGGCCGAGGGCGCGAGCCCGGCGCAGCAGGACAAGCGCAAGGGCAAGGGTGCTTCGAGCAACCGTGCGGTGGCGTCGCCGCGCTGATCTGGCGAGCTGTGCCTTAAGTATGAGGGGCGGCCTGCGGGCCGCCCTTTTTGTTCGTCTGCAGCGAGCCGTGCTCGCCTGCCGGTGATCGGTGGAGTCGAGCACGCTCGACCCTGCAAGTGCGGTGACGCAGTCGACTGACAGCCGACTCTACCGTTGCCCACGCCGGCGAACACCCATAAAAAAACCCCCTCCCTGCTGGGCAACAGGGAAGGGGGTTTCAGGGTACGGCTATCGGGAAATACTTAGATCAGCGGCGCCGGGGTTGCCGGCAGAGCGACCGGAGCGGCCTTCTTCTTGCGGGCGGCCGGCTTGCGCTTGGCAACCTTCTTCGCTGCCTTCTTCGGGGCAGCCTTCTTGGTCGCCTTCTTCGCGGTCTTCTTGACTGCCTTCTTGGCGGTCTTCTTCACCGCCTTCTTTGCAGTCTTCTCTACTGCCTTCTTGGCCGGCTTGCGGGCAGTGGCCTTCTTGGCAGTCTTCTTGGTGGCCTTCTTGGCTACCTTCTTGACGGCCTTCTTCGCGGTCTTCTTGACGGCCTTCTTGGCAGTGGACTTCTTGGCTACCTTCTTCGCCGCCTTCTTCACTGCCTTCTTCGCAGTGGTCTTCTTGGCGACCTTCTTTGCAGCCTTCTTCACTGCCTTCTTGGCGGTCGCCTTCTTCGCGACCTTCTTCACTGCCTTCTTGGCGGCGGCCTTCTTCGCGACCTTCTTCACCGCTTTCTTGGCGGCGGGCTTCTTCTTCGCAGCTTTCTTGGTTGCCATGGGATGGCTCCTCGTCAGTGATAGGGAGTTGAAACGCCCAGGTGGATCAAACCCGCGGGTGCTGCGTGCGGGGACCGCCGGCGCGTCAGGCGCGCCGTTACGGATGCGGCAATGCCCGCCTCGATCGGCGGAGCGGGCATCGGAACGGGAGGTGCCTTGCATTTCTCCGGGGGAAGCGGGGCCATGTCCACCGTCATCAGGATCGCGGTGGTCTTGAAGGGGCTGCTTCGCATCGGACGATTGATTCTGCGCACTCGGTTGGGCAGGCAAGGTCTGCTGAGGCGAAACCTAATCACGGTTTTTTTTACTGTCAACAACCCCCGCGAAAAATTTTCACATCCGCGCCATTCCCGGTGGCACCTGCACGGCCGTTGCGCTCCGCCCGCAACGACCCGCAAAGCACGATGCACGCACGCCAGCGACAACACCAGCAACGCATGCGTTGCACAAAAACCACTTGAAATAGGCACTCCGCGCAGACGCATGCATGAGATCCGCAATGACGGGCGCGCATCGCAAACGGCGGTCGTCGGCAGCGCCAACGCCAGCACAACGGCACCGCAACGGGGGGCGAAAAGTTTTCACATCCGGACGCGCCGACGCAGGGTGGAAACGCGGATTTGCGCAAAACTGCGCACGCCCGTCGGCACCGCCCACAGGGCCGCTGATGCCGCGTCGAGGGTACGCAGCGAACCCTGCGTCATGAGTCCGATGCGTTCGCCAAAACAAAAACGGCCACCCGAAGGTGGCCGTGTCCGAACCCGGAAGCGACGACTCAGTGGTCTTCGTTTTCCAGGGCTTCGGCGTATGCGTCCGGGTCCAGCAGTTCGTTGACCTCTTCGGCGTTGGTCAGTTCGACCACGAACATCCAGCCTTCGCCGTAGGCATCTTCGTTGATGGTTTCCGGCTTGTCGGACAGGGCCGAGTTGACCTCGACGACCTTGCCGCTGATCGGGCTGTAGACGTCCGAGGCGGCCTTCACCGACTCGACGACGGCGATCTGTTCGCCGGCCTTGGCGTCGGCGCCGACTTCCGGCAGTTCGACGTAGACCAGGTCACCGAGCAGGCCCTGTGCGTGGTCGGAAATACCGACGGTAACGCGGCCGTTGCCTTCGACACGGGCCCACTCATGGGACTTGAGGAACTTGAGGTCGCCGGGGATCTCGCTCATGGGACTGCTCCAGAGATATGCAGGGGTGGAAAAAACGGGGCTAGTGTAACCAACCGGCCGCCACTGCTGTCAGTGACGGCCGGCACGTTCGGGTCAGGCGTCGGCAAGCACGCCGGGCTGGGCCTGGCCTTCGCGCACGAAGGGGAACTTGACCACGCGCACCGGCACCTGCCGGCCACGGATATCGACGGTAACCTCGCCGAGTTCGCCGGCCGGCACGCGGGCAAACGCGATGCCCTTGGCCAGGCTTGGCGAGAAGGTGCCGGACAGGATCTCGCCCTGGCCGCTGGCGGTGGTCACCGCCTGGCCGTGGCGCAGCACGCCCTTCTCGTCCATCACCAGGCCGATCATCTGGCGCGCGGTGCCGGCAGCCTTCTGCGCTTCCAGCACGTCGCGGCCGATGAAGTCGCGGCCTTCGTCCAGCGACACGGTCCAGGCCAGTGCCGCTTCATAAGGGCTGATCTCTTCGTCCATGTCCTGGCCGTACAGGTTCATGCCGGCTTCCAGGCGCAGCGTGTCGCGCGCACCGAGGCCCGCCGGCTTCACGCCCGCAGCCAGCAGGCGGTTCCAGAACGCGACCACCGCATCCTGCGGCAGCAGGATCTCGAAACCGTCCTCGCCGGTGTAGCCGGTGCGGGCAACGAACAGCTCGACGCCCTCGTCCGACTGCACCTGCAGGGCAGCAAAGCGGCCCAGCTTGGCCAGCGCTGCACGGTCGCCTTCGCCAGCCAGGCCGATCACGATGTCGCGCGCCTGCGGGCCCTGCACGGCGAGGATGGCCAGGTCCGGGCGCTGCTCGACGGAAACGCCGAACGGCGCGGCCTGCTCGCGCAGCCAGGCCAGATCCTTCTCGCGGGTGGAGGCGTTGACCACCATGCGGAAGAAGTCGTCGCCGAGGTAATAGACGATCAGGTCGTCGATGACGCCGCCGCGCGGATTCAGCATGCACGAGTACAGCGCCTTGCCCGGCACCTTCAGCTTGTCGACCGAGTTGGCCAGCAAGCGGCGCAGGAACGGCTTGACCTGGTCACCGCGCAGGTCGACCACGGTCATGTGGCTGACGTCGAACACACCCGACTCGCGACGCACCAGGTGGTGCTCATCCAGCTGCGAGCCGTAGTGGATGGGCATGTCCCAACCCCCGAAATCGACCATCTTGGCGCCGAGGGCGCGGTGGGTATCGTTGAGCAGCGTCTTCTGGGTCATGACCGGGTCCGGCAGCAGAGGAAACAAGAATCCCCATTATCCCAGATCGGTCGCCCGCAGGCGCGCCGCAGCGCAGCGGCTACAGGGGGCGGTCTGCTGCCTCGACCTGCAGCGTGCTGCCCTGCACCGCCACCACCCGCACCAGGCTGCCGGCCTGCAGTTCCGGGCCGCTGACCTGCCAGTAGGCGTCGTCGATGCTGACCCTGCCTTGCCCGCCGACGATGCCCTGCTGCAACGGCACCACCCGTCCGACCAGCTGCTCGGCGCGGCGGTTGAGCAACGGCGCATCGCTGGGCCGCGCCCTCGCCCTGCCCCAGCGCCGGTAGCACTGGATCGAAACAATGCTCAGCAGCACGAACGCCACCACCTGCCACAACAGGGGAATGCCACTGAACACGGCCACCAGCACGAACACGGCCGCCGCACCGATGCCGATCCACAACATGAACGCGCCTGGCGCCAGTGCCTCGGCGGCAAACAGCAGCAATGCCAGTGCGCCCCAGCCTACGACTTCCCAACGCATGTCAGCCCCCGATCGGCGGGGGGCGCTTGCCCGCCGGTGCATTGCCCTGCGACGCCAGCGCCTGCTTGGCCAGCTCGGCCACGCCGGCGATGGAACCGATCACGCCACTGGCTTCCATCGGCATCAGCACCAGCTTCTGGTTCGGCGAGCTCGCCAGTTCCTTGAACGCCTCCACGTACTTCTGGGCGACGAAGTAGTTGATCGCCTGCACGTCGCCCTCGGCGATCGCCGCCGACACCACCTTGGTGGCCATCGCCTCGGCCTCGGCCAGGCGCTCGCGCGCCTCGGCATCGCGGAACGCGGCCTCGCGGCGGCCCTCGGCCTCCAGCACGGTGGCCTGCTTCTCGCCGTCGGCGCGCAGGATCTCCGACTGCCGCGAGCCCTCTGCCTCGAGGATCTGCGCGCGCTTCTCGCGCTCGGCCTTCATCTGCCGGGCCATCGCATCCAGCAAGTCGCGCGGCGGCTGGATGTCGCGGATCTCGATGCGGTTGACCTTCACGCCCCAGGGGTTGGTGGCGTGATCGACCACGCTCAACAGCTGGGCGTTGATCACCTCGCGCTGGCTCAGCGATTCGTCCAGGTCCATCGAACCGATCACGGTACGGATGTTGGTCTGCACCAGGGCGATCATCGCCACTTCCAGATTGGCCACCTCGTAGGCGGCCTTGGCCGCGTCCAGCACCTGGAAGAACACCACGCCGTCCACGCGAACGGCCGCGTTGTCCTTGGTGATCACTTCCTGGCTGGGCACGTCCAGCACCTGCTCCATCATGTTCACCTTGCGCCCGACGCCGTAGACGATCGGGATCAGGAAGTGCAGGCCGGGGGTCATGGTGTGCGTGTAGCGCCCGAAGCGCTCGACGGTCCATTCGTATCCCTGCGGCACCATCCGTACTGCCTTGAACAGAATGACCACGGCCACGAAGGCCAGTACCACGGTAAAGAACATGGTGGGGAACATCGCGCTTTCCTTATCTATGACGTCCAGGCCCCAGCATAGCGCGTGAAGGCGGCATGCACAGCCTGGCTACCAGGGCACCCGTCCGCGCAGGATGTCGGCGAACATCACCCAGTCACCCACGAACGAATACAGGGGATGCCGGAAGGTGGCCGGGCGGTTCTTCTCGAAGAAGAAGTGGCCGACCCAGGCGAATCCATAACCGCAGGCGAGCGCGGCCAGCAGCAGGGCCGGCTGTCCACGCAGGATCGCTGCGGCGAGCAGCAGCAGGACTCCACAGCTGCCGATGAAGTGCAGCCGGCGCGACACCGGATGGCGGTGCTCGCTGAGGTAGAACGGATAGAACTCGCGGAAGCTGGCGAAACGGGACATGCACGTGCTCCGGGGGCCGTGGTCACCGCCATCATGCGCCTTCCCGCAGGGAAAGCGGCAGCAAAAGCAGTCGGGCATGGCTCGACTCTACAGAAGGCCGGAGCAGCCGAGCACGCTCGACGCTACACAGAGGGGGTGCGCGGCCCGAACATGATCACCGCCATGCCGGCCAGGCACAGGGCTGCGCCGATCAGATCCCAGCGGCTGGGGCGGATGCCGTCGACCAGCCACAGCCAGAACAGCGCGGTGCCGATGTAAACGCCACCGTAAGCGGCATAGACGCGGCCGCTGGCGGTCGGATGCAGGGTCAGCAGCCACGCGAACAGGGCCAGGCTGGCCGCCGCCGGCAGCAGCAACCAGATGCTCCCGCCCTTGCGCAGCCACAACCAGGGCAGGTAACAGCCCACGATCTCGGCCAGCGCGGTCAGCAGGAACAGGGCGAGGGTCTTCACGCCTTTTCCGCCGCCTTGGCGCGCTGCCACAAGGCTTCCTGCGCATCCAGGTCCATCGCCGCCAACGTGCTGCCCTGCGCTTCGGCCTGCGCTTCCATCGAACGGAAGCGACGCTCGAACTTATGGTTCGCCCGGCGCAGTGCGGCGCCCAGGTCGATCTCGGCGTGGCGGGCCAGGTTGGCGCAGACGAACAGCAGGTCGCCCAGTTCTTCCTGCAGCCGCACCTTGTTGCCGGCAAGGTCACCGCGCTCGAACTCCTCGCGCAGTTCCTGCAGCTCCTCGGCCGCCTTGTCCAGCACCGGCAGCGGGCCCGGCCAGTCGAAACCGACCTTGGCCGCACGCGACTGCAGCTTCACCGCCCGCTGCCATTCCGGCAGACCGCGCGAGATGCCGGCCAGCGCTGAGGTATCCTGCTCGCCCTTGGCGGCGCGCTCGGCGCGCTTGATCGCCTCCCAGTTGCGCATCACCCCGTCGGCATCATCGACGCTGACGTCGGCGAACACATGCGGATGGCGACGCTGCATCTTGTCGCTGATCGCACGGGCGACGTCAGCAAAGGCGAAGGCGCCCTGCTCCTCGGCCATGCGCGCATGGAACGCCACCTGCAGCAGCAGGTCGCCCAGCTCGTCACAGAGATCGTCGAGGTCGCCCCGGTCGATCGCATCGGCGACCTCGTAGGCCTCCTCGATGGTGTACGGCGCGATGGTCGCGAAGTCCTGCTCCAGGTCCCATGGGCAGCCGCCCTGCGGATCGCGCAGGCGCGCCATGATCGACAGCAGGCGCTCCAGTTCGGTGCTGGCAGCGCTGCGCTGGGTGGGGGTGTCATGCGCGCTCATGCGGCCTCCAGGGTCAATCGGACAACCAGTCGCGCCACGGCAGGCTGGTGTCACCAAGGGCAATGAAATCGCCGTTCAACAGGGTTTCGCGGCGGTTGTAGCGGAAGGGCTTGCCGGTCGCGGCCGACAGTACCGCGCCGCCCGCGGCGTGCAGCACGCACTGGCCGGCGGCGGTATCCCATTCGGAGGTCGGGCCGAGCCGCGGGTAGACGTCCAGGCCGCCTTCGGCGATCCGGCAGAACTTCAGCGACGAGCCCTGGGCAATGGTCTCGATGCGGCCCATGCGGGCCAGCAGCGCCTCGGTCTGCGCTGAACGGTGCGAGCGGCTGGCGGCCACCCGCAGCGGCGCGGTGGCCGGCGTACGCGTGCGCAGCACGGTGTCGTGCAGGCCCTGGCGCCGGTAGGCCAGCTCGCCACGCATGGCATGCCAGACGATGCCGGTGACCGGGGCCAGCACCACGCCGAAGGCCGGCGCCCCCTGGTAGATCAACGCGATGTTGACGCTGAACTCGCCATTGCGCTTGACGAACTCGCGGGTGCCGTCGAGCGGGTCGACCAGCCAGTACGCGCCCCAGTGGCGACGCTGCTCCCACGGCACCTGCGCCGATTCCTCGGACAGGATCGGCAGGTCCGGGGTCAGCTGCTGCAGGCCCTGTTCGATCACCTGGTTGGCGGCCAGGTCGGCCGCAGTAACCGGGCTGTCGTCATCCTTGATCTGCACGTCAAAGCCATCGGCATAGACCTGCATGATGGCGTGTCCGGCTTCCTGGGCGATGGCGATGGCCGTCTCGCGCAGGTCCGTGGTCAGCTTGATCATCGCGCTCCCTGCAGCCACTGGCGGGCGATGAACAGCGCTGCCAGCGAGCGTCCTTCGGAGAAGTCCTCGCGCAGCATCAGCTGGTCCAGCTCGGCCAGTTTCCACGGCACGACTTCCAGTTCCTCCGGCTCGTCGCCGGGCAGTTTCTCCGGGTAGAGATCGCGTGCCACCACCAGCCACGACTGGTGGCTCATGTAGGTCGGGGCCAGGGTCATCGCGCGCAGCACGTCGACCCGGCGCGCACCGTAGCCGGCCTCTTCCTTCAGCTCACGGTCGGCCGCCTGCTCGGGGGTCTCGCCGGCGTCGATGCGGCCCTTGACCAGGCCCAGCTCATAGCGATGCATGCCGGCCGCGTATTCACGTACCAGCAGCACGGTCTCCTCGTCGAGCATCGGCACCACCACCACCGCACCATGGCCACGGCTGACCAGGCGCTCGAAGCGGCGGTGCTCGCCGTTGGAGAACTCCAGGTCCAGATGCTGGCGCTGGAAGGGGCCGTTTTCCTCATCGGTGATCCGATGGATGATCGGCAAGCGACGGCCGGCACGGTCATCGTTCATGCGGAGTCTCCGCGGCGGCCGGCGTCTGCGCCGGGGCCGATAGAATGTGCAGGCAGCAACATGTTCATGAGCCCGAAATGCTAGCAGACCCAACCCCCTCCCCGCTGGCCCGCCAATGGCGGCAGCGCGACCTGCAGGTGCTGTGGCACCCCTGCACGCAGATGCGCGAGCATCCGCACACCCTGCCGCTGGTGCCGATCGCCCGCGGCGAAGGCGCATGGCTGATCGACCACGACGGCAATCGCTACCTGGATGCGGTCAGCAGCTGGTGGACCAACCTGTTCGGCCACGCCGAGCCGCGCATCGGCGGCGCCATCGCCGCCCAGGCCGGGCAACTGGAACAGGTGATGCTGGCCGGTTTCGGCCACGAGCCGGCCATCATCCTGGCCGAGCGCCTGCTGGCACTGGCGCCGCGCCAAGCCGGCCGCGAGCCGCTGGCGAAGGTGTTCTACGCCGACAACGGTTCAGCCGGCGTGGAGGTGGCGCTGAAGATGGCGTTCCAGTATTTCCAGAACCGCGGTGAGTCCCGCCGCACCCGCTTCATCTCACTGGAGAACGGCTATCACGGCGAGACCCTGGGTGCCCTGGCGCTGGGTGACATTCCGCTTTACCGCCGTGTCTATGCGCCGCTGCTGGCCGAAGGCCTGTTCGCGCCCTCGCCCGATGCCTATCTGGCCGAGCCGGGCCAGAGCCCGGCCGACCGTGCGCGCCACGCCGCCGATGGGCTGGCCACGCTGTTCGACCAGCACCCGGGCGAGATCTGCGCGGTGATCCTGGAGCCGCGCCTGCAGTGCGCGGGCGGCATGCGCATGTACGACCCGGTCTACCTGCAGCGCGTGCGCGAACTGTGCGATGCACACGGTGCGTTCATGATCGCCGACGAGATCGCCACGGGCTTCGGCCGCACCGGCACGCTGTTCGCCTGCGAACAGGCCGGGGTGATGCCGGACCTGATGTGCCTGTCCAAGGGCCTGACCGGCGGCTTCCTGCCGCTTGCCGCGGTGCTTGCAACACAGGCGCTGTACGATGCCTTCCTGGATGACTCGCGCGAGCGTGCGTTCCTGCATTCGCACAGCTACACCGGCAATCCGCTGGCCTGCGCGGCCGCCCTGGCAACGCTGGACATCTTCCGCGACGACGATGTGATCGCCCGCAACCGCGGGATCGCCTCGGTGATGGGCACGCTGGCGGCACCGTTTGCCGACCATCCGCACGTGGCCGATGTGCGCCAGGCCGGCATGGTGGTGGCGTTCGAGCTGTCGCGTGACGGCGACAAGCGCACGCCGTTCGACCCGGGCCTGCGGCTGGGGCTGCACGCCTACAAGGCTGCATTGAAGCGTGGCGTGGTGCTGCGCCCGCTGGGCGACGTGCTGTACTGGATGCCACCCTATTGCGTGGACGACGAACAACTGGAACTGCTCGCACATACCACGCTGGCAGCCATTGACGAGGCGATTGCATGCGCGTGACCCGCTGCCCCATCGACCTGGCGCTGCACAGCGGCCAGACCCTGACCCTGCCGGAAGAGACCGCCAACCACCTGGTGCGGGTGATGCGCCTGCGCGAAGGCGATGCCTGCGTGCTGTTCAACGGCGACGGCCATGACTACAGCGCCACCCTCACCGTGGCCGGCAAGCGCGAGGTTCAGGTCCGCATCGACGCAGTGGAGAGAGTGGACAACGAATCACCGTTGGCCATCACCCTGGTGCAGGGCATCGCCCGTGGCGAGAAGATGGACCTGATCCTGCAGAAGGCCACGGAACTGGGCGTGGCGGCGATCATTCCGGTCAACGCCGAGCGCACCGAAGTGAAACTCGATGCTGCCCGCGCCGAGAAACGCGTGGCGCACTGGAACAATGTGGTGACTTCGGCCTGTGGCCAGTCCGGGCGTGCGCGCATTCCGCAGGTCGGTTCGCCGCTGTCACTGGCGCAGGCTGCGGCGGCACTGCCCGCCGATACATTGCGGCTGACACTGGACCCGCAGGGCGCGCATCGGCTGTCGACGCTGGATGCCGCGCCCACAGGCGGCATCGTGATTGCCATCGGTCCGGAAGGCGGCTGGTCGCCGCGCGACCGCGACCAGTTGGCGGCGGCCGGGTTCCAGGGATTGCAGCTGGGCCCGCGCATCCTGCGCACGGAAACCGCCGGCCTGGCCGCGATCGCGGCGCTGCAGGCACGGCTGGGAGACCTGGGGTAAGGCTGATTCGTGGTAGTGCCGGCTGCTGGCCGGCATCCACGGGAT
>NZ_JAPTFX010000001.1:0-126940 GCF_030985895.1 Stenotrophomonas sp. Sm6012
ACCCGATGGCCTGTCTGAGGGTCATGCAACAGCCGGCCAGCGGCCGGCTCCACCCATCGGCCGGGCCACGCCCGGTGCCCCTGCCTCAGCCCTTGTAGCCGTTGCTGATCGGGTAGCGACGCTCACGGCCGAAGGCGCGGCGCGAGACCTTCGGGCCCGGCGCGGCCTGGTGCCGCTTCCACTCGCTGATGCGCACCAGGCGCAGCACGCGGTCGACCACGGCCGCATCGTAACCGGCGGCCACGATCTCCCCGCGCGACTGCTCCTGGTCGATGTAGCGGTACAGGATGCCGTCCAGCACGTCATAGGCCGGCAGCGAATCCTGGTCCAGCTGGTTCTCGCGCAGCTCGGCCGACGGCGGGCGGCTGATCACCGCCGGCGGGATCACCGGCGCGCCACCCACGGTATTGCGCCACTTGGACAGGCCGAACACTTCGGTCTTGTACAGGTCCTTCAGCGGCGCATAGCCCCCGCACATGTCGCCGTAGATGGTGGCGTAGCCCACCGCGTACTCGCTCTTGTTGCCGGTGGTCAGCAGCAGTCCGCCGAACTTGTTGGCCAGCGCCATCAGGATCACGCCGCGGCTGCGCGACTGCAGGTTCTCTTCGGTCACGTCCGGCGTGGTGCCTTCGAACATCGGCGCCAGCGATTCCATCAGGCCCTTGAACGCCGGCTCGATCGACACCGCTTCCAGCTTCACGCCCAGCACCTGGCACTGCTCGGCGGCCAGGTCGTTGGACAGGCCAGCGGTATAGCGCGACGGCAAGCGCACGGCGGTCACGTTCTCCGCGCCCATCGCATCCACCGCCAACGCCAGCACCAGGGCCGAGTCGATGCCGCCGGACAGGCCCAGCCACACCTTCTTGAAGCCGTTCTTGCGGCAGTAGTCCTGGATGCCGCGCGTCACCGCACGCCAGGCCAGCGCGTCCATGCTCTCGTCGCCGTCGTCCATCCACACGTGCGGCAGGAACCGGCGGCTGTGGCCGTCGTAGTCCACCACCAGCCATTGGTCGACGAAGGCAGCGGCCGCCGGGTGCACGGTGCCGTCGCCATCGGCCACCACCGAGGCGCCATCGAACACCAGCGCATCCTGCCCCCCCACCACATTGAGGTAGGCGATCGCCGCCCCGCTCTCGCGGGTACGCGCGGCCAGTACCGCGTCGCGCTGGGCGTGCTTGCCCCGCTCGTACGGCGATGCGTTGGGTACCACCACCAGCTGCGCACCGGCGCGCACGGTGTCGGCCAGCGGTTCGGCGAACCACAGGTCCTCGCAGATCAGCAGCCCCACCGGAACCCCATTGACCTCGAACACGCAGCTGCCGCCGTCCGGGTCCACATCGAAGTAGCGACGCTCGTCGAATACCGCGTAGTTGGGCAGCTCGCGCTTGCGGTAGGTCTGCTCGACCAGGCCGTCGCGCAGCACGCTGGCGGCGTTGTAGACCACCGCGCCGGCGGCCTGCGGCCAACCGACCACTGCGGTCACGCCACGGCAGGCGGCGGCAATGCGGCCCATCGCCTGCTCGCACTCGTACAGGAAGCCCGGGCGCAGCAGCAGGTCCTCCGGCGGGTAACCGCTCACGGCCAGCTCGGGGAACATCACCAGCTCGGCGCCGTACTCGTCGCGCGCCTGGCCGATCATCTCGATGATGCGCTCGGTGTTGCCGGCGACATCGCCGACCGGGAAGTCGAACTGCGCCATCGCGATGCGGATCGAAGCCATGGGAATCCAGCCTGTGGTTGCAATGCGCCCATTGTAGCGCCGCACCATGCGCGCGCCGGGCGCGCTCACTGCGTGGACAGCCCCGGCTCAGTAGCTCCACGCCATGCGTGGATGGGCTTGCCGGGATGGCCGGACACCAGACGCAGAAAGGCCGCCCGGAGGCGGCCTTTCTGTTTCAAGCAGCCGGCCAGCGGCCGGCTCTACAGAATCGTCTGCCGGAGGCAGTCGATCTTATTTCACCAGCTTGGCGATGGCAGCGCCCAGGTCGCCCGGCGAACGCACGGTGACGACGCCAGCGGCTTCCATGGCGGCGAACTTGCCTTCCGCCGTGCCCTTGCCACCCGAGGCGATCGCACCGGCGTGGCCCATGCGCTTGCCGGCCGGAGCCGACGCACCGGCGATGAAACCGACGACCGGCTTCTTCACGTGGTTCTTGATGTACTCGGCGCCGGCTTCTTCAGCGTCACCGCCGATTTCGCCAACCATGATGATGCCTTCGGTCTGCGGGTCTTCGTTGAACAGCTTCAGGCAGTCGACGAAGTTCAGGCCGTTGATCGGGTCACCACCGATGCCGATGCAGGTGGACTGGCCCAGGCCGACTTCGGTGGTCTGCTTGACCGCTTCATAGGTCAGGGTGCCCGAACGCGACACGATGCCGATCTTGCCCGGCTGGTGGATGTGGCCCGGCATGATGCCGATCTTGCACTCACCCGGGGTGATGACGCCCGGGCAGTTCGGCCCGATCAGCACGGTGTCCGGATGCGAACGGGTCAGCACGTTCTTGACGCGCAGCATGTCCAGCACCGGGATGCCTTCGGTGATGCAGACGATGACCTTGATGCCGGCAGCAGCGGCTTCCAGGATCGCGTCAGCCGCGTACGGCGGCGGCACGTAGATGACCGAAGCGTTGGCGCCGGTGCTCTGCACGGCGTCGGCAACGGTGTTGAAGACCGGCAGGTCGATATGGGTGGTGCCACCCTTGCCCGGGGTCACGCCGCCCACAACCTGGGTGCCGTACTCGATCATCTGAGTGGCGTGGAAGGTGCCCTGCTGGCCGGTGAAGCCCTGCACGATCACCTTGGTGTTCTTGTTGATCAAAACAGACATTGGAATTCCTTGGTGTCGGTATCAGGCGGCGTTCTTGACAGCTTCAACGATCTTCTTGGCGCCATCGTTGATGTTGTCAGCCGGGATGATGGCCATGCCGCTGTCGCGCAGCAGCTGCTTGCCTTCTTCCACGTTGGTGCCTTCCAGGCGCACCACGACCGGAACCTTGACGCCCACTTCCTTCACGGCGGCGATGATGCCTTCGGCAATCATGTCGCAGCGGACGATGCCGCCGAAGATGTTGACGAAGATGCCTTCGACCTTGTCCGAGGACAGGATCAGCTTGAAGGCTTCGATGACGCGCTGCTTGTTGGCACCGCCGCCCACGTCCAGGAAGTTCGCCGGCTCGCCGCCGTTGAGCTTGATGACGTCCATGGTGGCCATGGCCAGGCCGGCGCCGTTCACCATGCAGCCGATGTTGCCGTCCATGGTGACGTAGTTGATGTCCAGTTCCGAAGCGATCACTTCGGTCGGATCTTCCTGGGTCTTGTCGCGCATGGCGACCAGCGCCTTCTGGCGGAACGCGGCGTTGTCGTCGCTGTCGAACTTGCCGTCCAGCGCGTACAGGTTGCCGTCGTCCAGGATGGCCAGCGGGTTGATTTCAACCAGCGCCAGGTCCTTTTCGTTGAACAGGCGGTACAGGTTCACCATGATGCTGGCGAACTGGCCGGCCTGCTTGGCGGTCAGGCCCAGCTTGAAGCCGAAATCGCGGCCGTGGTAACCCTGCACGCCTTCGACGAAGTCGACGTTCAGCGAGTGGATCAGCTCCGGGGTTTCAGCAGCGACCTGCTCGATTTCCACGCCGCCTTCCGAAGAGGCGATGTAGGTGATGGTCTTGGTGCCACGGTCGACCAGCACCGACAGGTACAGTTCCTTGACGATCTCGCCGGCGGTGGTCACCAGCACCAGGTTGACCGGCAGTTCAACGCCAGCGGTCTGGTAGGTGGCCATCTTGGTGCCGAGCATCTTGGCCGCAGCGGCCTTCACGTCGTCGGTGGTCTTGCAGAACTTGACGCCGCCAGCCTTACCGCGGCCGCCAGCATGGATCTGCGCCTTGACCATCCAGGGGCCCTGGCCCAGGGAGTTGGCAGCGGCAACCGCTTCGTCCGGGGTCGCAGCGACCTTGCCGGCCGGGACCGGGATGCCGTACTCGGCAAGCAGTTGTTTTGACTGGTATTCGTGGAAATTCATGCGTCACCGTGGGAATAGGAACGACCGCACGCAATTCCTCAGGGCCCCGGCGGGGCGCCGGCATGGACCGCGGCGGGCCCACTATTGTGGCCGAGCCAGCGCCGGGGCGCAAAGAAGTCTGTACAAAACGCCAGGCCCGGCCAGATTTCCACCGTCATTCAGGCAGTTGCGCCGGGCCCGACGCTGGCCACCGGTGTCCGCGGGGGGCCAAATGCGCGATCCGGGCCACTCCCACGGCACGCTTTGCGGGGCCCTATACTGGTCAGCCAGGGTGCGCAGCGTCGAGCCTGCTCGACCGCTTCCACCACGGGCCACATAGAAGCGACGCGCCGGCCCGGCTTCAGGGGACGCCGGACCGGTGCATCGCAGATTCCAGACCCAGGCAGCCAGAAGGGGAGTTCCGGCGTGTCACCCAGTGCTTCATTGATCGACCGCATCGAATCGATCCCGCGGCGTGAGCTGTATTTCTTCGCGCTGTACCGGGTGCTGATCGCAACCGTCATCGCCGCCCTGCTCTACAGCCCGTTGTCCGGCCTGGTCGGCGAGGCCCATCACCCGCGGCTGGCCGATGTGGTTGCGGTCATCTATCTGGCGTTGTCGTTGCTGGCCCTGGTGATCGGCCGCAACGAACGCTGGCTGCGGCCGATCGTGGTCAGCGGCGTGCTGGTGGACATCGTTGCCGCCACCCTGCTGTCACATGCCCTGCCCGGTGCCAGCGCCGGCATCTCGATGTCGCTGCTGTTCAACATCGCCGCCGCCGCCACCCTGCTGCCACTCAGCCTGGGCCTGGGCCTGGCGCTGGCCGCCAGCCTGGCCACCGGCGTCGAATACACCTGGAAGCTGCTGGAAGGCGGCGACCCCACCCGCACCCTGGCCGAGCTGGCGATGTTCACCACCAGCTATCTGGCGCTGGCCTTCATCAGCTACCAGGTCGGCAACCGCGCCCGCCGCAACCAGCAGCTGGCCAACCAGCGCGGCGACGAAGTGGCCAACCTGTTCCAGATCAACGAACTGATCATCCGCCGCATGCGCACCGGCGTGCTGGTGGTGGACGCCGACAACCGCATCACCCTGGCCAACGAGGCCGCCTCGATGCTGCTGGGCGACAGTGACGGCAATGGCGAGAGCGGGCGCCTGGACCTGGCCAGCGCCGCGCCGGAACTGACCCGCCGCCTGCAGCGCTGGCGCAATGGCTGGGCCCAGGACGAACTGCCGCTGCAGCTCAACCCCGACCAGCCCGAAGTACAGCCGCGCTTCGCCCGCCTGCTGGCCGGCAGCGACCTGGCGCTGGTGTTCCTGGACGATTCCAGCGTGGTGTCCCGCCGTGCCGAATCGCTCACCCTGTCAGCGATGGGCCGCTTCTCGGCCAGCCTCGCCCACGAGATCCGCAACCCGCTGGCGGCCATCAACTATGCCGTGCAGCTGCTCGAGGAAGGCACCGGCTTCAACGAAAGCGACCGCCGCCTGCTGCAGATCATCCGCCAGCAATGCCAACGCACCAACGGCATCGTCGAAAGCGTGCTGGGGCTGGCCCGACGCGAACGCGCCACGCCCGAGAACGTGGATCTGGCTGCCTTCGTGCGCCGCTTCGTGCTGGAGTACAAGCAGGGGCAGACGCTGGAAACGGACAGCATCGAACCGATCATCAACGACAGCACGGTGATGGCCCAGGTCGATACCCGCCACCTGTACCAGGTGCTGACCGTACTGGTGCACAACGCGCTCAAGTACGGGCGCATCGGCCAGCAGCCGGCGCGGGTGCGCCTGCGCGTGGCCCAGCACGAGCGCAGCGCGGTGATCGACGTGATGGACCGCGGCCCGGGCATTCCCGAGAGCGTGGCCGCGCAGTTGTTCCGCCCGTTCTTCACCACGTCCGAGCACGGCACCGGCCTGGGCCTGTATATCGCCCGCGAGCTGTGCCGGGCCAACCAGGCGCGGCTCGACTACATTCCGGTGCCGGCCGGTGGCTCCTGCTTCCGCCTGGTGCTGCCCGGTCCGCACACGCTGTTGCCCACCTGATTCCGATTCCGTGCGTCAAACATTTGTCGCATCCAGCCCCCTCGTTTATCTTTCACGCCCATGAACGAAACCCGCAGCGCCCTCGTCGTCGACGACGAACGCGACATCCGCGAACTGCTGGTGCTGACCCTCGGCCGCATGGGGCTGCGCATCAGTACCGCCGCCAACCTGGCCGAAGCACGTGAACTGCTGGCCAGCAATCCGTATGACCTGTGCATCACCGACATGCGCTTGCCGGATGGCAACGGCATCGAACTGGTCAGCGAGATCGCCCAGCACTATCCGCGCACGCCGGTGGCGATGATCACCGCCTTCGGCAGCATGGACCTGGCGGTGGAAGCGCTGAAGGCCGGCGCCTTCGACTTCGTCAGCAAGCCGGTGGACATCTCGGTGCTGCGCGGCCTGGTCAAGCACGCACTGGAACTCAACAGCACCGAACGCCCCGCGCCCGGCCCCAGTGCCGAACAGGGTGCGCGCCTGCTTGGCGATTCGCCGGCCATGGACGTGCTGCGCACCACCATCGGCAAGGTCGCGCGCAGCCAGGCGCCGGTCTACATCCTGGGCGAGTCCGGGGTGGGCAAGGAGCTGGTCGCGCGCACCATCCACGCACAGGGTGCGCGTGCGGCCGGCCCGTTCGTGCCGGTCAACTGCGGCGCCATTCCCGGCGAGCTGATGGAGAGTGAATTCTTCGGCCATCGCAAGGGCAGTTTCAGCGGCGCGCATGCCGACAAGCCGGGCCTGTTCCAGGCTGCCCATGGCGGCACCCTGTTCCTGGACGAAGTGGCCGAACTGCCGCTGCAGATGCAGGTGAAGCTGCTGCGCGCGATCCAGGAAAAATCGGTGCGCGCGGTTGGTGCACCCAACGAGGAACCGGTGGACGTGCGGATTCTCTCGGCCACCCACCGCGACCTGGCGGAACTGGTCGAGGACGGGCGCTTCCGCCACGACCTGTACTACCGCATCAACGTGATCGAACTGAAGGTACCGCCGCTGCGTGAGCGCCGCCAGGACCTGCCGGAACTGGCTGCCGCGGTGCTGGCGCGGCTGGCCCGCAGCCATGGCCGCGCCACCCCGCTGCTGGCGCCGTCGGCACTGGAAGCGCTGGCCCAGTACGCCTTCCCCGGCAATGTGCGCGAACTGGAGAACATCCTGGAACGTGCGCTGGCATTGGCCGAGGAAGACTGCATCAGTGCCGATGACCTGCGCCTGCCGCAGCACGCGCCGCGCGCGCCGGGCAGTGCCGCCCCCGCTGAGGCGGTGGCCGACCTGCAGCCGGGCAGCGCCGCCCTGCCCTCCTACATCGAGCAGCTCGAGCGCAGCGCCATCCAGCGCGCGCTGGAAGAGAACCGCTGGAACAAGACCCGCACCGCCGCGCAGCTGGGCATCACCTTCCGCGCGCTGCGCTACAAGCTGAAGAAGCTGGGAATGGAGTAGAGCCGGGACCACGCAATCCCGATCACGAACGCAGACCCAAGCGGTAGTGCCGGCCGCTGGCCGGCAACCTCATGCATCGCGGCATCCACGCATGGCGTGGATCTACCTCAATCCTTGGTGACGCGATTGATCTCGGCGAGGCTGGTGATGCCCGCGGCCGCCTTCTTCAGCGCCGACTGCCGCAGATCATTCACGCCGATCTGCTGCGCCGCTTCGGCAATCTGCAGCGCGTTGCCACCGGCCAGCACGATCGTGGCGATCTCATCGGTCATCGGCATCACCTGGTAGATACCAGTGCGGCCCTTGTAGCCTTCGGTGCATTCATCGCAGCCGACCGCCTCGTACAACTGGATGCCCGCGTCCAGCTGCGCCTGGGTGAAGCCCTCGGCCAGCAGCGCATGTTCGGGCAGCGTGGCCAGGCGCTTGCAGTTGCCACACAGGCGGCGCGCCAGGCGCTGGGCGATCACCAGCGTCACCGAGCTGGTGATGTTGTACGGCGCGATGCCCATGTTCATCAGGCGCGCGATGGTCTGCGGCGCATCGTTGGTATGCAGCGTGGACAGAACCATGTGGCCGGTCTGCGCCGCCTTGATCGCGATCTCCGCCGTTTCCAGGTCGCGGATTTCGCCGACCATGATGATGTCCGGGTCCTGGCGCAGGAACGAGCGCAGCGCAGCGGCGAAGGTCATGCCGCGCTTGTTGTTCTGCTGCACCTGGTTGACGCCGGGCAGGCGGATTTCCACCGGGTCTTCGGCGGTGGAGATGTTGCGCGTCTCGTCGTTGAGGATGCCCAGCGCCGTATACAGCGACACGGTCTTGCCCGAACCGGTCGGGCCGGTCACCAGCACCATGCCGTAGGGCTTGTGGATGGCATCCTGGAACAGCTTCTGCTGGTCCGGCTCGTAGCCCAGCTTGTCGATGCCCAGCTTGGCCGCGCTGCCATCCAGGATACGCAGCACCACCTTCTCGCCGAACAGGGTCGGCAGCGTGCTCACGCGGAAGTCGATCTGCTTGGTCTTGGACAGGTTGAGCTTGATGCGGCCGTCCTGCGGCACGCGCTTCTCGGCGATGTCCAGCTGCGCCATCACCTTCAGGCGCGCGGCGATGCGCTGATTGAGCTTCACCGGCGCGCGCGCCACCATCTTCAGCAACCCGTCGATGCGCAGGCGCACCCGGTAGTCGTCTTCATAGGGCTCGAAGTGGATGTCCGAGGCGCCCTTGCGGATGGCATCGACCAGCACCTTGTTGACGAACTTCACCACCGGGGTGTCGTCGCCCTTGGCATCGATGCCGGAATCACCGCCGGTGCCCAGGTCCTCGTCACCGGCGGAGACCTCCAGATTGCCCATGCCTTCGTCGTCACCACCAAGCGCGTCACCGAGCGTGTCGTGGCTGGCGTGCCACTGCTCCAGCGTACGGCGGATCTGGTCTTCATCCACCAGGATCGGTTCCACCACCAGGTTGGTGTGGAACTTGATCTCATCCAGCGAGTGGGTCGGGTTGCTGGTACCGACGAACAGCTTGCCGCCGCGTTTGAACAGCGGCAGCACGTTGTGCTTGCGCAGCAATTCCTCGCTGACCAGGCTCATCGCGTTCTGGCTGGCGTCGAAGGTGGAGACATCGAACAGCGGCATGCCGAACTCGACCGCATTGGCGGCGGCCAGCTGCGCTGCGCCGACCACCCTGTTCTGGGCGAACCAGGTTGGCAGGGGCTGGCGTGCGGCGGCAGCCTTGGCCATGGCATCGCGCGCGCCCGCTTCATCCAGGGCGCCGTCCTGAACCAGGCGGCGGGCCAGGCCGGTGATGCCGACGAGGTTGGCGGTGGTTACAGCATTCATATGAATCCTTGGCTCATGGGTCTGGCGGTACCACGCACCTTCCAGAGGCGCAGCACCGGGCAGCAGAACCTGCCACGGCCCCGTGACCGTCGGCATTGCCCATCCATAAGCAACACTGCCATGCCTGAACCTTCCGGCCCGGCAGGCATGATCCTGACTCCCCCGGGCATGATAGCCCCGTCAACGACCCGCCAACATCCCATTGGCGGGCCGGATTTCACTCAACAGCCTGCCGGACGATACCGCGCCTCGAAGGCACTGCCATCGCAGCTCCAGATGCCATCCGCCGCACGGCGGAGGATCAGATCCTTGCCCTGCACCGCGCTACCACCTTGCAGCGTGCAGGTGATGCTGCCGATACCCGCACTGTCCAGCTTCGCTTCAATCGTCGGGCAACGCTGTGTCGGCACCAGGCCGATATAGGCTGCCGTTACAACGCTGGCATCCCTGCTGTCTTGGGCCACGTGTTCCATGGTGGTTTTCCCGGGACGCACATCTGCCAACGCTGCGCCAACCTGTGCCTTGGCCATGTAGTCCTGATAGAGAGGAAGAGCGATTGCGGCAAGAATCGCAATGATCGCGACGACGATCATCAATTCAATGAGGGTGAATCCCTCTTGATCTGGATGTTTCATGACGAGTCTGTCCCCAAAACAGATTGTCAAAGCTTCAACTTCAGGCACGAAAGCCGCACGCTGCAGCCCCCATAAACAAGAGCCCCGCATCGCGGGGCCCCTGTACGTGTGACTGATGGCGAGCCGATTACGGCGCCTTAGCCTCATTGCAGCCACCCGGAATGTACTTGGCATCCAGAGTGTTGGCAGTGCAGGACCAAGTGCCATCCGCAGCACGAGCCAGGACCAGCGAGCCCTTGGCAACCTTTGCATTACCAGCAAGCGCGCAGGTGATCGAAGCCGTGCCAGCGCCAGAATCACCATCAACGGTAATGGTGCAACGATCCGAGTTCTTCAGGCCAAGCTGAGCTGCAGTCTTGTCGAAAGCCTTGCCTTCATTCAGCAGCACTTCGGCCTGGGTCTTGCCCGGGGTGATTTCGGCGAGGCCGGCGGTGGCCTGCGACTTGGCCACGTAGTCCTGGTACATCGGCAGAGCGATGGCGGCCAGGATGGCGATGATCGCGACGACGATCATCAGTTCGATAAGGGTGAAGCCCTTCTGGTTCTTCATTGTGGTACATCCCCAAGATAGTGGTGGTTGATTTCAGTGGACAGGTTCGGTCCGGCCAGCGGCCGGTTGAGCGGGTCCTGCCCCCTGCGGGTGGATCAACGCAGGTTGCGTGCCAACCCCGGCACGCCTCCCCCTGGATTTCCCCGCGCCCATGATGGCAGTAATTCTGCGGATGGGAACCCCCCATATCCGAATCTGCGATGGACGCGGCAATGTGACGCAGTGCGTCACCTTTGGCCGGCCCCCGGCACGAAATCGCACGCTGGGCCGCCGTCCAGCTGCCCAGACGGCCATGAACCGGCTACCATCGACGGCTAGACGCCCGCTGGGGATGGCGGGTCTTGGGGAGCCTATATGTCTGTCAGTGGCAGTGCGATCAAAAAGGAGCCCGTGGCGCGCAGCACCACGGAGCTGCAGCCGTTTGTCTGGGAGGGGACCGACAAACGCGGAGTGAAGATGAAAGGTGAGCAGATGGCAAAGAACGCCAATCTGCTCAGGGCTGAACTACGCCGGCAGGGCATCAACCCGGGCCAGGTCAAGGTCAAGCCCAAACCGCTTTTCGGTGCGGCAGGCAGCAAGATATCGCCGAAGGACATCGCCTTCTTCAGCCGCCAGATGGCGACCATGATGAAATCCGGCGTGCCGATCGTATCGGCGCTGGACATCATCGGCAGCGGGCACAAGAACCCGCGCATGAAGAAGATGGTGGACTCGCTCCGCACCGATATTGAAGGCGGCTCGTCGCTCTACGAGGCGGTCAGCAAGCACCCGGTGCAGTTCGATGAGCTGTACCGGAATCTGGTCAAGGCTGGTGAAGGCGCCGGTGTACTGGAGACGGTGCTGGATACCGTCGCTACCTACAAAGAGAACATCGAAGCGCTGAAGGGCAAGATCCGCAAGGCGATGTTCTACCCGGCGATGGTGCTGGCAGTCGCGCTGATCGTCAGCGGCATCCTGCTCGTATGGGTTGTGCCGCAGTTCGAAGACGTGTTCAAGGGCTTCGGCGCGGACCTGCCGGCCTTCACGCAGATGATCGTCAACCTGTCCCGGTTCATGGTGTCGTGGTGGTGGCTGATACTCATCGTCATCATCGGCTCCATCTTCGGCTTCATCGCCGCCTACAAGCGCTCGCCCAAACTGCAGCACAACATGGACCGACTGGTCCTGAAGGTACCGGTGATCGGGCAGCTGATGCACAACAGTGCCATCGCGCGCTTTGCCCGCACCACCGCCGTCACCTTCAAGGCAGGCGTCCCGCTGGTGGAGGCGCTGGGCATCGTGGCCGGCGCCACCGGCAATACGGTGTACGAGGAGGCCGTCCTTCGCATGCGAGACGATGTCTCGGTGGGCTACCCCGTGAATGTGGCGATGAAGCAGCGCAACCTGTTCCCGCACATGGTCATCCAGATGACCGGTATCGGCGAAGAGGCCGGCGCCCTGGATGCGATGCTGTTCAAGGTGGCCGAGTACTATGAGCAGGAGGTCAACAATGCCGTTGACGCCCTGAGCAGCCTGCTGGAACCGATCATCATGGTGATCATTGGTACCATCGTCGGCGGCATGGTCATCGGCATGTACCTGCCGATCTTCAAGCTCGCTTCCGTCGTCGGATAACACATACATGGCTTTTCTCGACCAGCATCCCGGCCTCGGCTACCCCGCCGCGGCCGCCCTGGGACTGCTGCTGGGCAGTTTCCTGAACGTCGTCATCCTGCGCCTGCCCAAGCGGCTAGAGTGGCAGTGGAAGCGCGATGCGCGCGAGGTCCTGGAGGAACCGGACTACTACGAGCCGCCCCCACCGGGCATCGTGGTCGAGCCTTCGCATTGCCCGCACTGCAAGCACAAGCTGAGCTGGTACGAGAACATCCCCCTGTTCAGCTGGATCATCCAGGGCGGCAAGTGCCGCCACTGCAAGGCGCCGATCTCGTTGCAGTACCCGCTGGTGGAGGCCATGACCTCGCTGCTGGTGCTGGCCTGTGTCTGGCAGTTCGGCTTCGGCTGGCAGGGCTTCGGTGCCATCGTACTGACCTGCTTCCTGATCGCCCTGTCCGGCATCGACCTGCGCACCCAGTTGTTGCCGGACCAGTTGACCCTGCCCCTGATGTGGCTGGGGCTGATAGGCAGCATCGACAACCTGTACATGCCGGCCAAGCCTGCTCTGATCGGCGCAGCGCTGGGCTATCTGTCGCTTTGGGCGGTCTGGTGGCTGTTCAAGCAGCTGACCGGCAAGGAAGGCATGGGCCACGGCGATTTCAAGCTGCTGGCGGCCCTCGGCGCATGGTGCGGGCTGAAGGGCATCCTCCCGATCATCCTGCTGTCCTCGGTGCTGGGCGCCATCATCGGCTCGATCTGGCTGTACAGCCGGGGCCGTGACCGCGCCACCCCCATCCCGTTCGGGCCCTACCTGGCCATCGCCGGCTGGCTGTACTTCATGTGGGGCGGGCCGTTGGTGGAGCAGTATCTGGTCCTGAGCGGCCTGCGCTGAGGGGATTCCCCATGAGCCGGTATGTGGTTGGCCTGACCGGCGGCATCGCCGCCGGCAAGAGCGAGGTGACCCGGCGCTTCGAGGCGCTGGGCATCGTGGTAGCCGATGCCGATCTGGCCGCTCGCGCCGTGGTGGCCGCCGGCAGCCCGGCGCTGGGCCGTATCGCAGAGCGTTTCGGCGCTGACATGCTGCTGGCCGACGGCAGCCTGGACCGGGCGCGCCGGCGCGCCCACGTCTTCGCCGACCCGGCCGAGCGGGTGGCACTGGAAGCCATCACCCACCCGGCCATCCGCCTGCTGATGCAAGAGCAGTGCGAGCAGGCGAACAGCCCCTATGCGATTGCCGCCATTCCACTGCTGACCGAGGTTGGCGGGCGCCAGGCCTACCCATGGCTGGACCGGGTACTGCTGGTGGATGCCCCCGAAGCCGTGCAGCATGCGCGGCTGATGCAGCGCGACGGTATCGACGCCGCACTGGCCGACCGGATGATTGCTGCGCAGGCCAGCCGTGCGCAGCGGTTGGCGCTGGCCGATGACGTGGTGGTCAATGATGGTCGGCCGGAGGATCTACAGGCGCAGGTGGAACAGCTGCATGCGCGGTACCTGGGCTTGGCCGCGGGCTGAGACCTGGCTGCCGGCCAGCGGCCGGCACTACCGAAGCGCGTCCACGCACCGCGCGGCCCTACTCCACCTGTTGCCGCGCGTGGCGGACCAGCTCTCGGGTACCCAACAGCAAGCCATCAACCACATCCGGGCTGAGCTGCTGGTGGGCACCGCCCTGTTCGCGTGCGGCTGCAGCGGCGTGCAGCACCTGGACCAGCACCTCCAGACCGGCCAACGTACGCCCGAGCCCAGCCCGGGTTGCGGCCTGCGCGGGGCTGAGACCCTGCGCATCACACCGCCGGCCATCCGGGCCGTCATGGCCATCCATGCGGGCCAACAGCGTCGGCAACAGGTCTTCAGGGTCATCGAGCAGGGCTTCGAGCCGCTCGGCCGCTTTGGCAGGCAGCCGGTTGGCTGCATCGCCAATCAGGGCGGAAAGATGGGGAAATTCGGGACGTGCGGACATGGTGAGTTCCTCGCAGACGGCAAGCCACCTGCAGAAGCAAGGTGGCGGACGGTGCGGGTTGGCGTACCGGACAACTCCCAGATGGATGAAAACTCCGGCGGATTCTGACGAACCCCCACGCACCGTCCGCCATAAGACAGACGCGGTGCATTGTCCGCGACGCCGTACAGGGCATCGGAAGCTTTCCATCTTGAAGTTGATTTCAGGACGCCAATCCCGGCCAAGGCACCCGCCCCGGCCCAGCCATCACGCCACCTCACGAAGCGCATTTCTGTAGGGAAAATCGCCACTGCAAGGATTCGTGCAACGACGCACGGCCGACGCGCGGCACGCATCACACAGGTGTCGCGATGCACCTCGGTGCTGAGGCGCACCAGTAGCGCCGAGCACGCCGGTTACGACACTCCGCGCGCCCCTAGGCGGCCGCCTCCTCCGCACGCTGCCACCTGCGCGCCGATGCCTCGGCCACCGTCACACCGGGCGGATTGAGATAGCAGGTGCGCCAGCGCAGGTAGCCCCACTGCCAGTGGTACTCGCGCCCGGTCAGCTGCAATGCTTCATCGAAGTCGTCGGGGCGCTGCCGCCAGTCAGTCAGCGCTTCCAGCTCCTGCACCGACATTCCCAACGGCACCCGTGGCTGGAACATCTGCCCGGAGCGTTGGATGCGCTCGCGCTCCTGCCGATGGGACCGCTCAATCGCATCCAGCTCACGCATCCGCTGCTGATACGCCTCGCGCTCGCGCCGCTGCACGTGAACCCACTCGTCATCGTCCAGCCCGAATGGCTTGAACCACGCCCGCGAGTCGTGCACGTAACCGTCCAGAAATGTTGCCACTGCCTGCGGTGGCGCCTGCCGCGAGTCCCAGATCGATTGGATCTGGCCGTCCAGCCACTGCTGCTCCTTTTTGCCCCGCAACCTCGCCTGCACGAAATCCTGCACGGGAATACCCTGGAACCGAGGCGGCGTGGCCATGCCGTGGTGGGCCGCGAAAGGTTCCTCGGTGCGCAGGCGGGCCGTGGCGTTGTTGTAGCGCATCGCCCGCGCCTCCTGCACCAGCTCGGCATTGCCGCCACCCAGGTCCGCGCGGTCCTGCGCAGGCGCCTGCAGGTAGCCCGGCAGGCGATCGAAGTCATCCAGATGCTGCCGACGCCACAGCAGGTACTGGCGATAATGGGCATACATCAGCACCGCGGTGCGGTTGGCCTTGGCGGCGGGGGTGCTGGCCGGCAGGAACGGCGCCATCGCCTGCAGGTACGCGTTGTAGTGCTGGCGTAGTTTCGGGGAGACCTCGAACTGAGCGGCGGTTTCCTTATCCGCTTCGTCCATCGGCAGCAACGGCACCCCTGCTGCCAGCGCATGCCGGTACATGTCGCATAGCGGAATCTGCGAAAGCTTGTCGGCATCCTTCGGCGAACGCCCCTGCTCACCGGGCGTGTAGCCGCCGCCCACATCCGAATGTACCCCGGGGTAGATGATCTGCTCGCAGTTCGCGCCGTCCACCAGGTCCACCGGGAACGAACCGCGTACTTCATGCGCGGCCACCATGTGCACACAGCGGCGCACATCGGCGGGAATGCGCAGGTCTTCGGCTGTTGCCCAGCCGCCATGGCCATCGAATACCGATTCAAAGAAGCTCTGCGCGGCACCTACCGAAGCGACCGTATCGAACAAGCCCATGAAATCGATCTGCACGGGAATACCGCACAGCCGTAGCGGCCCGGGACCGGGGTCGCAGGCATCGCCGAGCCAGTTGCAGAACACGCGCGCCTCGGTGGCGCCGCGTGAGAAGCCGAACACCGATACACGGATGCGATCCACCCGGGGATTCTGCGCTTGGAACGGCGCTACCTTCTTCGCCAGAAAGGCACGGCGCTCCTGCAACACCGCGCGACGCGAGGTGTGATCGGCACGCGCCAGATGGGTACCACGCACCCGTTGCAGCGCACCGACCATGTTCCAGAAGCCGCCGCTAAGTGAGTTGCGAAGATCGATTTCCTCCTGCCCTTGGTTGACGGCAAGGTAGTTGGACAGCGACATCCGCGCCGCCTGCGCCAGTCGCTCTACGTCCTGCAGGTGCAAGCGGAGATCGGCACTCATCTTGCGCGCGATGGGGACGGTGGAATCGAAGCCCATGGCCTTGGTGACGGTGGTACCTGCGAAATGGTCGAGGAGATGATCCTGAACCTGCATCAGCATCCAGTTCGCCCGACCCTCGCCGCCCCAGCCGGCTGCCGCGCCAGCGCGCGCATGCCAGCCGGTGCCGGTATCGCCAATTTCTTTCAGCGCCTCGGTACCGACGCCTTGGATATAGCTCGCGAAGCGAGCTGCTCGCCCACCATGACTCGAGCCCTGATCGCGATCATATACATCAAAAAGTCGCGCGATGTTTGATTCAGTCTTATCTTTCCGACGAAGAGAGTTCAGCCTGTGGTTTCGCGTTCCATCGAAAAAGCAGCCAATTAAGAGATCCGTACCACAATCGGAAGATGATTCAACAGTCGCACTGGCATTGCGAGCCAGTTCACGATCGCTCAACTTGGTCATATTGCCAAAAGCTGGAGGCGATACAGCCACTCTCATTCCATTACCTCCTCAACAGCGGTCTCCGCAAGAAATCGGGCAATCCTTTCCTCGTCACGCTCGCGCCCTGCAAACTTAATGTCATATGCAAAGCCAGGATAACCGGGCGTATAAGGTGTAGCCACCACCCGAACCTCGTCACCCGGAAAGTAGAAAAAGTAAATGAATCCATCAAGAAACGGCTTGTACGGAGCGACAAGGATGTCCCTCTCAACATAGCCCTTGGGATCCTTGATAAACATACTGCTGGTGCGATAGACCACCGTAACCTTCAGTCCGGGATGCCAGAGGCGCGGTAACGTCACGCAGCAGGTGGCAGCATTTCCGCTTGCGCGAGCCCGCATAGCCCCAGCCCAAGCATCGTTAATGAAAACTATCCCCAACCCCTCATCCGAGTAGTTGGCAATACCAATTTTCAGATTCATCTCCGGTGGCGCATCGGTAATATCATGACCAGTATCAGGCTCAATAATGCGTGGCTTCGGCGGAGCAGGCGGTAGCGGGCCCATGCTGAAGTCCATGAACTTGAGGACCAGGCCAGTCAAGGCAAACAGCGCCAGACCGATCAGAGCAACCCTGACAAAGACCTTTTTCACCAAGGCCATTCGCTCGACGCTCTTCATTCAAACGCCCCCTCGTCTACGACGCAGGTTGGGGTAGATGATCTGCTCGCAGTTCGCGCCGTCCACCAGGTCCACCGGGAACGACCCGCGTACTTCATGCGCGGCCACCATGTGCACACAGCGGCGCACATCAGCGGGAACGCGCAGGTCTTCGGCCGACGCCCAACCACCGTGGCCATCGAACATCGACTCAAAGAAGCTCTGCGCGGCACCTACCGACGCGACCGTATCGAACAAGCCGACGAAATCGATCTGCACCGGAATTCCACACAAGCGCAGGGGCCCGGGGCCTGGGTCGCACGCATCGCCGAGCCAGTTGCAGAACACGCGCGCCTCGGTAGCGCCGCGCGAGAATCCGAACACCGATACACGGATGCGGTCTACCCGGGGATTCTGCTTCTGGAACGGAGCAACCTTCTTCGCCAGAAACGCGCGCCGCTCCTGCAACACCGCACGGCGCGACGCATGATCGGCGCGCGCCAGATGGGTACCACGCACCCGCTGCAACGCGCCGACCATGTTCCAGAAGCCGCCGCTCAGTGAGTTGCGAAGATCGATTTCCTCCTGCCCTTGGTTGACCGCCAAGTAGTTGGACAGCGACATCCGCGCCGCCTGCGCCAAGCGCTCTACGTCCTGCAGGTGCAAGCGGAGATCGGCACTCATCTTACGAGCGATGGGGACGGTGGAATCGAAGCCCATTGCTTTGGTGACGGTGCCGCCCGCGAAATGATCGAGGAGGTGGTCTTGGACCTTCAACAGCATCCAATTCACCCGCCCCTCTCCACCCCAACCCGCCGCTGCACCGGCACGAGCGTGCCAGCCGGTGCCGGTGTCACCAATCTCTCCCAATGCCTCTGTACCTACACCTTGAATGTAGCTGGAAAACTTGGTCTTTCGTCCGTTCTCCATACTTGATTTATCGACATCAAAAACATCAAAGAGTCGCGACACGTTACTCTCACTCATATCGCCACGTCTCTTGGAGGCTAACCCGTGATTTCGAGTTCCGTCAAAGAAGCAACCAACTGACAAATCCACCCCGCAATCAGATTTAGGCGCCCCAAGCGAGGCCGCGTATCGCCCTAAATCTCGCACATTGAGCTGCATAGGGCGCCCCAACACTGGAGACGACACTCTCACTCTCATTGCTTTTCCTCATCGCCATTTGTAGCTTCTAGAAAATCATCAATCCTCTCCATGTCACGCTCTCGATCAGCAAAACCGATGTCGTAGCCGAACCCTGGATATCCCGGCGTGTATGGAGTTGCCACAACCCGCACCTGATCATCCGGGAAGTACATGAAGTAGATGAAACCATCCAAGAAGGGCTCATAGCGAGGCAGCACCACCTCCTTTTCCACATAGCTGTGCGGATCATTCAGAAACATAGTGCTGGTGCGGTAGGCCACCGTCACCTTTAGGCCTGGATGCCAAAGACGAGGGAGCGTCACACAACAGGTACGCCCATTGCTACTAGCTCTAGCCCGCATTGCACCACCCCATGCGTCATTTATGAAAACCTTACCCAAGCCTTCATCAGAGTAGTTGGCGATCCCGATTGTCAGACTCATTTCCGGCGGAGCATCAGTAATGTCATGGCCAGTATCAGGCTCAATGATGCGAGGATTCGGAGGACTGGATGGTGCTGGCACTAGCCTGAAGTCCATGAATTTCAGCACCAAGCCAGTCAAGGCAGACAGCGCCAGCCCGATCAGAGCACCCCTGACAAGAACCTTCTTCACCAGAGCCATTCGCTCGACACCTTTCATTTAAGCGCGCCCTCAGCTACGGAGCGTACTGGGGTAAATGATCTGCTCGCAGTTCGCGCCGTCCACCAGGTCCACCGGGAACGAACCGCGTACTTCATGCGCGGCCACCATGTGCACACAGCGGCGCACATCGGCGGGAATGCGCAGGTCTTCGGCTGTTGCCCAGCCGCCATGGCCATCGAACACCGATTCAAAGAAGATCTGCTCTGCACGGGAATGACTCTGCACTCGCTCCGGCGTTGCGAGCTGCTTCGCGATCGTTAAACCTGACCATACTCCCAGAAGCTGGAGAAGATAACGCCACCCTCATTCGTGCACCTCCTTGGGCAAAGTTTGCAACAGGAACTTCGTGACCCTCTCTTGGTCGCGCTCACGGCTGGCGAACTCTATGTCGTATTGGAACTTCGGATAACCAGGAAAATACGGCGTCGCCACCACTCGCACCTGGTCATCCGGGAAGTACATGAAATAGATGAAGCCATCAAGAAATGGTCGATACCGCGCTACAGGAACATCTCGTTCAACATAGCTACTGGGATCCTTGAGAAACATGCTGCTGGTGCGGTAGGCCACCGTCACCTTCAACCCCGGATGCCAAAGACGAGGCAAGGTCACGCAGCAGGTGGCAGCATTTCCGCTTGCGCGAGCCCGCATAGCTCCCGCCCAGGCCTCATTGATGAAGACCGTCCCCAATCCATCATCCGAGTAGTTGGCCACGCCGATTGTCAATGACATCTCTGGCGATGCATCAGTAATGTCGTGACCAGAAGCAGAGTCGATGATGCGTGGCTTCGGAGGACCGGGCGGCAGTGGGCCCATCCTGAAGTCCATGAACTTCAGCACCAGACCTGCCACAGCAAGCAGCGCCAGTCCAATCAGAATCACCCTCGTCAGAGACTTCTTCATGGCGTCTCATCTTCGCCATGGCGCCCATTCCTCGCGGCAACCGCCTTGATCGTCATCCGATGCGCCAGCGCGGGATGGTCGATGCCTCGGCGTGCCAGACGTCCCAGCACGTGTTCCGCGCAGCGATGCACCTGCGAGGGCAGCATGCCGTCCGGGCGCAGCACGGGCCGCTGCAGAATGAAGCGCGTGATGGCATCGGCATGGCTTCCGCTCCGTAGTGTGGCCTCCTGCGCCGCGGTGAACGTGAGCGGCCTGGCGTCGGCATCGAACGGCACTCCCCCCTTGCCGGTCACGCACATCCAATCTCCGATGCGGGTGGGCAGGTGCCAGTCGTGTAGACCGCCCAGCACGCGTGTCCGCTGTGCATCGTCCAGCGCATCCAGCAGGCGGGCGGCGGCACGCCCATCGGCCCAACGCAGCAGCCACGGCTGGCCGGTGCTGGAACGGCCCTCCCATATCCGCCGGAGATGTTCGGCCAATGCATGCGGGTCGGCGGTGCTGCGCAGCACCGACAGCATCGGCGCGCCGTTGCTCAGGTCCAGCAGCGCCTGCCAGCAGCGTTCGCGTGCTCTGGCTTCGTCCGGCAGGACTACCAGGCATGGCGACAACCGGTCCAACCCTTTGCCGGTATAGCGATGCGTAAACAGCGGCACCACTTCAGCGGCCAGTGCGCGCAGCTGCACCCAAGCCTCTGGCGCGAATGCCATGTCCAGCAGCGCACAGGCGGGCTGCGCGTCCACACGCTGGTCGCCGGGGGTCTGCCACGGCAACGGGGAATGCCGCCACGGATCGATCCACGGGGCGTCAGCCATTTTTCGCAGACCATGGCAGGCCGGCCTGCATCGCCTTCAGCAGGCACTCCACGCAGACCGTCTGTGCGAACTGCGGCAGCGGAAACAGCTCCTGCACCGGACCGGTGAAGTGCCGGTTGCCGGCTTTGATGGTCAATGTGCCTGGACAGCTCACCCGCAGGTGCCCGTCCGCCAGGGTGATCGAAGCGCCGCCGGCAGTTGCGATGTGCAGCGTGTTGCCTGCCGCCAGTTGCACCTCCCCCTGCTGGCTGGCTGCCAGCAGCCCGGCGCGCGCCTGCAGGTGGACGGCGTCTGCCTGCGCCTGCATATCAAGCACCTGTTGGCCAGCCACCACGCTCAACCCGGCACTTCCCGGATTGCGTGTGGCACCCGCCAACACACCTATGGCCTGGCGGCACTGCCAACGCCCATGGCCGACAACGGTCACCGACGAACTGCCGCCACTGGCCAGCAACGTACTGTGCCCCACGCCCAGCTGGATCGCCTTCCCGGCCACCTGGCAGATGCCTGCCGGTGCGGACAGGCCAAGCACCGCAGACCCGGTTGCAGGGATGTCTTCGTCAGCGCCCTGCAGCCGCTGCGATGCCGCCACGCTGTCGGCCAGGGTCTGCAGCACGCTGGCACCGTTACCCTCGATGGCAGGGCCGCGCAGCCGCACTGTGCGCTGCTGCCGTGCCGCTTCATCAAAGGAGTGCGCCAGCACGAGCGTCTGCCGCAACAGCGCGACCGGCGCAGCGCGCAGACCGGCCGGGGTGGCCGCGGAGCGCTGCATGCTGTCCAGCCACAGGCCTGCCGTGGCACGCACGGCGCCCCACGCGTCGCTGCGCAGTTCGAATCCACTTCCGCGCAGGCTGCCGCGGAAATTGTGCTGCAGGTGACGCAGATGACCCATGCTGATCGCGCTGTGGCATTGCGTTGTGCCAAGCCGTACCTGCAGCTGGTCATCGCTGTCGTCGAACTCGAGACTGTTGCCGCCATGGCCGTCCCAGCTCTGCGAGCTGATGCCCCATACGGCGCCGGCATTACGCTGGGCCGATTCACCCGCGCCTGCAGCATGCCAGCGCGGGGCGTTGCCACCGGCCAGGTTGTTCTGGGCACTGCTGCCAGCATCGCTGGACAGCCCCAGCGCTTCAGCGCGTGACTCGCCCTGGCCGTTGTAGAGCGCACCCATCACGATGGGGCGGCAGAGGTCGCCGTTGATGAACTCCACCACCACCTCCTGGCCGACGCGGGGCAGGAACTGACTGCCCACGCCGGGGCCGGCAAAGGTCTGGGCGACGCGCAGCCAACCGCTGTCGGCCCTGCTGTCGGTGGCAAAGCCGAACCGCACACGGATGCGCCCGTTGCTGTCCATGTGCAGCGGTGCACCGTCATCGCCGCCGAGCACGGTGGCCAGTTGAGGGCCGGGGGCCGCCGACCGCCCTGCCCTGCCATCCGGAGAACGTCGCCACCGACGGTCGTACGGCATGGCCTCGAAGCGATTGGCATAGCCCAGCCTCTGCGCGCGGTCGGCGGGCACGGTGTCGGGCAGTGCGTGCAGCGGCAGGTGATCCTGCAGTTCGAGAACCTCAGGCAGCGTGTTGACCGCTGCGTGCTGCACCGCTGTAAGCAGCAACGCGGGCGCTACTCGCTGGCCGGGCTCTGGCAACACCTCGAATGCGTAGCCGGGCTGGAAGTCCGGCTCGGTGCCTTCGCCGGTCCAGCGCCGCTGCTCACACAACGCTGCCTCGGTGTCGCGCATCACCTCGGCCAAGGCCTCGCGCGAGGTCTCCCACGCCGCGTGGCGTGCCGGCGAATAGTCCTCCAATGGGCCACTGGCCACAGTGCGTACAGGCAGGCTGGCCGAAACCACACGCAACGGATCGTCCAGATCCGCCACCCGGGACATGTGGGTCGGCACGACGCGACAGGTCTCATGCAACAGCGCGATGCCCGCGTCATCGGGCACGCGCTGGGTCTGGTGCAGGCGCCGGGGCCGTGACAGCAGCGAGCATCGGGTACTGTCGCCGAAGATCATCAGCGTATGCCCGCCCGGTACATCGGGCAGCGTGCGGATGCACCAGCCCAGGCCTTCATCGGCCATCAACTGCTGCAGGAACGCCATGTCCGATTGGCGGTACTGCACACGATAGCCACGGCACCGGCGATCGATGGCAGCAGTACTTCCAACGTGCCAGGACCAATGCGCCAGCGGCGCATGCACCGAGAGCACCGTGCTGATGATGCTGGCCACGTCCTGATCCTGGAACACGCGACTGTGGCGGCTGTCATGCAGCCAGGCGGTCCAGTCGGCCAGGTGCACGCGGTACCGGACGAGACGGCCTGCGCAGGCCAAGCGCTCGACACTGCGGATCAGCCCGACCCGGACAACGTCTGCACCGTCCGGCAGTCGTGTGGTGATGCTTGCCGGCCGGGCCACCCAATCATCCAGGCTGTGCTCGCACGCCTCGCCCAGCAGATCGATCTGGCAGCGCAGGCCTTCGGACAACGATTCGCTGCCGTGCCAGCGCTCCACGATCAACCGCAATGCGGTGGGACCGCAGAATCGATGGACGCGCGACGACGCCTCGTGGGCAGCAACGAACGACGATCGGTGATCCATGGCAGTTCCTTGACAAACACAGCGCGCGAAGAAACGCGCTTTCCATGCTTCAAGCCTTGGCGGATCAATGCCGAGGACGCAATCCGAAAAGTGTCTGAAAAGCGTCGAAGATCAATTTCTGCCCGGTATTACAGCCTTCGCCCGATGCATCGCGGGGGCGTGCAGCCGTTGCCGAGCCACCAGTAAGGCGGAATACGACAACGGCTGTGGGGCGGTGCCTCGCGCGCGGCGACTATTGCAGCGTCGCCGAACCCCGATTCCTTTCGGCCTGCAACTGCCGCTGTGCGTGGCAGGTCAGCTCCCGCGCAGCCAGCAGAAGGCCATTCATCGCATCCGGGGGCACGACCTGCGACGGGCCTCCCCGGGTGCGCGCGACATGCACGGCATACATCATCCGGGTCAAGCTCGTGATTCCTGCGACGGTGTGCCGGATGCCTGCCAGCGTGCCAGCCTCCGGGGCACTCAGCCCGGTGCGCTGCGTGGAACCGTCGATGTCCATCTGCCCCTTCAGCATCGGCATCAGGCCATCGGGTCCGGACAGTACGTCCTCAACGCGCTGGGCGATTTCGACGGACAGCTGCCTGATCGATTCGCCGACCAGTTGGTACAGGTTCGGGTAATGGGTGCGGTATGACATGGCGCAGCTCCTGGCGGTCGGCGGATAATCCCGGCAGAAGCATCTGACTCTGTGCTCGTCGGTCCGTCAGGGGGCAAATGCGCCAACAGCACAATCGGATCGCCGAACCGTGAGCCCTGACACGCACCAGCACCACAACGCCCGCGGGGATCGCGAACCGGACGGCCCCGGACGGGCGTATTCGTGCTGCGTACGACAGTCGATTCACGCCCTGCGTGGGGCTCACGTGCCGACCAAGGTCGGCACCTACCAAAGCAGCGGCCCTTACAACGGCTTCGGCGAGAACGTCAGGGTGGCGATTACACCGCGCTCGCCGCCCGGGCGCACGCTTACCTGCCAGCCGTACAGATCGCACAGGCGGCTGACGATCGACAGGCCGATGCCGCCGCCCTGCGAATGGCCGGCATGGGTACCGCGATAGCCACGCTGGAACAGCTTGGCCGCGTCTTCTTCGCTCAGGCCCGGGCCGCTGTCGGTCACCGAGACCGCGTTGGCGCTCACGTGCACGCGCACTTCGCCATCCTGCGAGTACTTCACGGCATTGCCGATCAGATTGCCCAGGGCCACCGACAGGGCCGCTTCCGGCGCGTCGATCACCAGATCGCGTTCGCCTTCCAGCGCCAGTTCCAGCGGCTTGCCACCCAGCTGTGCACGGTGCGCATCCAGCAACTGCTCGGCCACCCGCGCGACGTTGCTGGTGCCCTGCCCGCGCTCGTTGCGCGACAGCAGCAGCAGCGCGCCGATCAGGTCGCTGCACTGCTGTTCGGCGCGCTGGATGCGCTGCAGACGCTGCAGCACCTTCTCATCCAGACCGGGGCGGGTCAGCAGCAGCTCGGTGGCGCCGCGGATCACCGCCAGCGGCGTGCGCAGTTCATGGCTGACGTCGGCATTGAACTCGCGGTCGCGCTGCACCACTTCGGTCAGCCGCGACGAGTAATCATCCAACGCCTGTGCCAGCTGCCCCACCTCATCGTCGGGGAAGCGCGGCGCCAGCGGTTCGGGATCGCTGGTGCCGCCGCGATAGGCACGCAGCCGCGCCGCCAGGTCCGAGACCGGCTTCATCACCTTCGACGCCGACCACCAGCCCAGCACCAGCGACAGCACGCTGAACACCAGCACCGACAACACCAGCGCGCGGTTGAGCTGTTTGCCACCGCGCACGCTGTCGGTCATGTCGTAAGCCAGGAACGCCCAGGCGTCGGGCGTCTTGCGCACGGCCAGCTTGTAGGCGTAAGGCTGACCGCGTTCGTCAGTACCGGAAATGTTGTGGTTGCCATCGGGCAACGCTGCCCAATCCGGCTCTTCCTCGCGCAATGCCTCGAACTTGTCGGGCTTGACGAGGCGCGCGCGCATCTGCTGCACGGGCAGGTCGGGGTTGCGATCCGGGCTTTCGTAGAACCGACGCACATACTCGTTGATATTGCGGTTCATGACGTCTTCCACCAACTGGTTTTCCACCCGCATGCGGGCCCAGTTGGTGGCGAACGCGAACAGTGTTGTCAGGCAGAAGCCCAACAACACGAACGAGACGATGATGCGGCTGCGCAGGCGCCGCCGGTAAGGCGTGCGCCGACGCTCCCCTTTCGCTGCCACCGAATCAGGCTTCCGGGGTGGCGATGCGGTATCCGATGCCATGGCGGGTCTGGATCAGCGGCACTTCAAACGGCTTGTCGACCACCGCACGCAAGCCATGGATGTGCACGCGCAGCGAATCGGAGTCGGGCAGTTCCTCGCCCCACACGCGGGTTTCCAGCTCCTGGCGGGTCACCACGGCCGGGGCCGCTTCCATCAGCGCCTGCAGGATCTTCAGTGCGGTCGGGTTGAGCTGCAGCAACTTGCCCTGGCGACGCACTTCCAGCGTATCCAGGTTGTACTCCAGGTCGCCGGTTTCCAGCACACGGGTCTGCACGCCCTTGCCCCGGCGCGACAGGGCATTCAGACGTACTTCCACTTCCTGCAGCGCGAACGGCTTGATCAGGTAGTCGTCGGCGCCGGAATCGAAGCCGGCCAGCTTGTTGTCCAGCGAATCGCGCGCGGTCAGCATCAGCACCGGGGTCTGCTTGCGCGCTTCATTGCGCAGCTTGCGGCAGACTTCGATACCGTCCATGCCGGGCAGGTTGAGATCCAGCACGATCGCGTCGAACTCGTGCACCACGGCCAGATGCAGGCCGGTGACCCCGTCAGCCGCGAAGTCCACCGTGTGCCCGCGGTCCTCCAGGTAATCACCCAGGTTGGCCGCAATGTCGCTGTTGTCTTCGATTACCAGAATTCTCACTGTCACCTCTAATTGACGAATTTGCCGGTGCGCTGGGCCTGGCTCATATCACGCTGTGCCCTGTCCTTCTGCCGGGCGCGCTCGGCGACGGTGGTGCACTGCGTCGTAGACCGGTTCGATCCCGTCGCCTTTTCACGTTGGCATATTAGACGACTATCCTCACGCGCCTGTGTCAAAACCGTGTTCACGATCTGCTGGTCGTTGAAGACGTCGGTTCGCACCTGTTCAGGCATCGCATCGCGGTTCGGATGCTGCTCGACGGCCGTACGCATGCGCACCAGCGCCTCGCGCACGCGGCTGCGGTCGGTCTGCTTCAATTCGCTGTAGGTCTCGCCATCGTTGAGTTCGATTTCGATGCGCTCGATCTGCTGCTGCAGCGGCTTGCCGGGGATGAAGACTTCACCGGCCTCTTTGGACGCAGAGGCGGCGGTGGCCAGGGTCAGCCCCGAGAACAGCATCGCCGACATCAGGAGGGACTTCATGACAAACGAATCCTTGTTTGAATGGATCGCTGACTGTATTCGCACCGCCTTCACGCCAGCAAGTGCCAAGCGCAGGGGCGGCGGACGGCCTAGCGGTTGCCGGGAGGCGAGAGGTCGGTGAAGGTGCGCTGGTCATGGAGCAGGGCCTTGCCCTTCTCCTCGATGCGCCGCCGTTCGGCCACGGTCATGCAGCGGCTTTTGGGCATGTTGCTGCCGGTGGTGCGGGTGTATTGGCAGACCTGCCGGCTGTCGTCATGGGCCCGGGCCAGCACGGTATTGACCCGTTCCTGGTCGTTGAAGACGTCGTTCTGGACCTGCGGCGGCAGTTCCTGCAGCGTCTGGTGGTCCCCCATCCGCTGGGTGATGCGCGCCAGTGCCTGTCGCACCTGGGCGCGGTCATCCGCGGAGATCTCACTGTAGTCGCCGTCGTCCAGGGCCTTTTCGACCTTCCGGATCTGTTCGGCCACCGGCATCTGCCGGTCCATCTGTACAACGGCTTTTTCCGGCTTGGCGACAGCCGTGCCTGCCAGCCCCAGCAACAACGCGATCATGGTGACGCGATACATCGCTTGCCTCCGATCCATCCAGGAACGATGGCGGCCACTCTACGGCCGTCACGGCGCCTCCACAAGCGGCGCGCCCGGCCCATAAAAAAGACCCAGGCGGTGCCCCCGCCTGGGTCTGAAGTTGTATCCCGATACCGATCCTGCTGAGAGGCAGAGCTGCGGTTCGCTGAAGGCTACGCCGGGGCCGATTAAAGGCATGTTAAACCCCGCCTCATCAACCCATGAGATTTATAAGCAGCTGAATAATCAGGGCTTTTTAAGCTTCTCCACGTGCTCGATGATGCGCGTGGCCACGTCCACCCCGCACGCTGCTTCGATGCCCTCCAGCCCCGGCGTGGAGTTGACCTCCAGCACCAGCGGGCCGCGCGCGGAACGGATCAGGTCCACCCCGCATACCGACAGGCCCAGCGCCTTGGCCGAGCGCACCGCGACCTGTTGTTCGGCCCGGCTGGCCTTGGCCGCCACCGCCGTACCGCCGGCATGCAGGTTGGAGCGGAAGTCGCCCTCCGGCGCCTGCCGCTGCATCGAGGCCACCACCTGGTCGCCGACCACGAAGCAGCGCAGGTCCGCGCCCTTGGCCTCGCCGATGAACTCCTGCATCAGGAAGTTGGCGTACAGCCCGCGCAGCGCCTCGACGATGCCACGCGAGGCGCTGGCCTTCTCGGTGAGGATCACACCGCGACCCTGGGTGCCTTCGTTGAGCTTCACCACATGCGGCGGCGGGCCGAGCATGGACAGCAGGTCGACGGTGTCGTCGGGGTTGTCGCCGAACACGGTGACCGGCATGTCGATGCCCTTGGCGGCCAGCAGCTGGTGCGCGCGCAGCTTGTCACGCGAGCGCAGGATCGCATCGGACGGATTGGGCGTGCGCGCCCCCATCAGTTCGAACTGGCGCAGCACCGCCGTGCCATAGCGGGTGATCGAGGCACCGATGCGCGGGATGACCATGTCCACGCCGGTCATCGGCCGGCCCTTGTAGTGCATCGAGAAGCCATCGGCGGCGATGCGCATGTAGCAGCGCAGCGGGTCGAGGATACGCACGGTGTGGCCGCGCGCGCGCGCCGCCTCGACCAGCCGGCGGGTGGAATACAGGGAGCTGTTGCGGGACAGGATGGCGAGCTTCATCGCGGCGGGATCGGGCGGCAGGCGCGCAGCATAGCGCGCGCGTGTGGCGGGCGGATGATGCCGCGCCCGATGACGCCGGCACCGCCGCAGAGGCTGTGCCAAGATGGCGACGCCGGCCACAGGACAGGAACACGGCCGGCTTACACAACCCAAGGAGAACCACAGATGCGAATGGGAATTCCGCTGTTGTTGCTGTTTGGCCTGGCGGGTGGCGCCACCGAAGTGCATGCCGCGCCCACCCATGCCGTCTCCCGGCTCTATTTCGACGCCAGCAACACGCTGATTGGCCAGAGCCTGCGCTACTGCACCGGCAGAACCCAACACCAGGGGGCTGCCTCACATACCAACACCCGCTGGATCGATGTCACCTATGCCTGCAACGGCGACTCGACCGAGGTGAGCTACGGAGGCTGGGTACCGGCCGACCTGCGGCAGGATTTCTGCGGCCTGTATGACGCCTGCACCTTGTTGATGCCGTGGCCGGAACACACGTTGCCCGGCCCGCTGGCGCCCGGCTTCAATTCCGACTGACCGGCCGCCCCGCAGCAACGTCTCCGGCGATGAAGCCATCGTCGCCGGAGACACCTTTCGACAGTGCGATGATTTCCTCCATGCGTGCGCGCGCCTGTTGCATCTGCTCGGGCGCAAGCATCCCATGGCTGTACAGCTCCTCAAGCGAGTTGTAACCACACACACCGGCGCGGCACATGCGTTGGAGGATGGGGGAATCGGCGCCGCACGGTACGCCCTTTCGGCAGCCCGCCAGCATCCACGCGGCCTCCTCGACGGGACTGCCCACCTTGTAGGGCTTCATTTCCTGGATGCGGTGCGAGGCGGCTCCCCCCATGGTTGCCGCAAGCGCCATGTAGGCTTCGCCGTCGTCCTGCATGAGCACGGCTTCGACAAACGTTTTGTGGTCCTCCACCGAAAGATCCTGATCCGCGAGGTGGAGGCCTGGCGCCGCCTGCTCGATCTGTGCAGCGAGGCTCCCCTGCTTCACGGCCAGCGCCTGGTAGCGTCTCGCATTGCGAATGCCACTCACAACGTCCCTGGACATACCCTCGCATCGCGCCTTGAACCACGCCGTGCTTCGCTCGAATGCGATCTTCTTCTCCTGCGCGATGTCCAACCCGGCGAGCGAGCCCCAATCAAGAATGACGGCGCAGTCGTCATGGATGCGCCCGAGTACAAAACTCGCGTTTGCGTCACCGCCGCTGGACAGGAACTCAAGGTCCCCCATCAGCGGTTGAACGTTCCGTGCGGTGTAGTACTTCTGATAAGCGGCGGGCGCATTTCCCCTGGCCGCCATGCCGGAGTTCGCGACTCCTGTGGCGGGGATGACCGTGGCGCTTGCGGCGCGCGCTGCATCTCCGGCTTCAGAAGGGGCTGTGCTGTCCGTGCACGCTGTGGTTGCAAGTGCCAGTGCCAGCACTGGAGCCAGCAGAACCGTGTTCCATCGTGAGATGGCCCGCATCCTCATTCCTTGTCCCAACGTCATCATCCGGCGTGAAGGCGCATTCACTCTAGTGATGCCGCACGCCGCTCACAAGGCTGGATCGACAGGCACACGAAAGCGGGCATCAAGCGCCCGTGTCTGCAGTGCAAAAGAAGGAGGTGCGATGGAGCGGGCGATGGGAACATCATCGTGTTCCCAACTCGTTGATTGATAACGAGTTTTCCGCACTCGGCGAACCGAGATGGACATAATTATGGACTGAAAACCACGCTTGGTCAACGCGCGCTCCGAGCAAGTCCAGTGCGAGCCATGGACAGCCAGCAGTAGCCAATGTACCCGAGCGCTCAACGTCACGAGGCCGGTTCATCTCCCTTTGGCAGGAACTCCTCGCGGGCGCGCTGCAGAAACCGCTTCATGGGCTCAGAGGGTTCGGCGCTGCGGCGCAGCAGGTAGGTAGACAGCATGGGCGGCGTGCCGGCCAAGGGGCGAACGGTTATGTCGGGGCGGTTCAGGGTCTGCACCTGCGAGGCAATGGCGAAACCTAGGCCATAACCGGCACCGACCAGAGTCAGCATCACGCCTAGGCTCGTCACCTGATCTACCAGCTTGAGCGGCTTGGACGCACCTTGAAGCACCGCCTGGATCTGGTGGTGGCAGCCCGATCCCGCGTCCGGATGGCACAGTACCAACGGAAACTTCAAGGCTTCATCCAATGGCACTTCCGCGTGCGCCAACAAGGGGTGGCGCACGGGCACGATCACCGACAGAGGATCGGTCCACACGGGCTCGGCGACAAGGCCTTCGCTCACCGCGTCCGACAGCGCAAAGCCGATGTCCAGCAGATCGTTGTGCAGGCCCTTGAGCTGCTGCGCGAAAGGCAGCTCGAAGACGCGAATCTCCAGTTCGGGCTCTTCCTCGCGGCTGCGCGCCAGCAAGGTGGCAATGTGGGGCTGCGCCAAGCTGTCGCAGATGGCGATGCGCAGATAACCCTGATAGCCCTGCGCCGCCGCCTTTGCGGCACTCACCGCCTGCTCCACGGTGGCCAGCACACGCCGGCACTCACCGAGGAACACTTGACCGGCCCAGGTCAGTCGCGTCTGGTGCGCGCTGCGGTCGAACAACTGCACGCCGAGCGTGGCTTCGAGATTGCGCATTGCGCGCGACACAGGCGATTGTTCTACGCCAAGGCGCTCGGCCGCTCGCGCGAAATGCAGTTCTTCCGCGACCGCAACGAAATAGCGCAGTAGTCTGAGTTCCAATGCGGCCTCCTGTTTGCCTCGTTCCTGGCCTGCGTCCACCTCATGCGGATTGCGCCTCGCTTTCTCCTTCGATGATTGGCAAGAGGTTCCGGCGTTGCATGCTTGCCTATTCGGATAGGCAGATCGCATCCGAAAATTACGGAGGTTGAGGCGGAACGCTACCTGGCCGAAGACCTGAGAACCTCAATCACCGCGACGCTGCACTACCGCCTGATCCACAGGTTCAGTTCAATCAATTCCCGGGTTGCAGCTCCACACGCACCTCGCGCGATTTGCCGGCCCGTTCCACTGACAAGACCACCACATCGCCGACCTTCCCGTCGTCTAGCCGCGCGAGCAGCTTGGCCACATCGTCCGTCGCCTTGCCATCAACATCGATGATGCGGTCGCCCGGCACGATGCCTTGCGGCGTGACTTCGACACCCGCGAGGCCGGCCTTGTGCGCTGCCGAACCAGGGGTAACACGCAACACGAACACGCCCTTGCTTCCGGTCAGTGCAAGCAGACGCTGATTGAGCTGTTCGTCCACCTCAATGCCCAGCGCCGGACGGATGTACTTACCGGTCTTGATGAGTTGCGGGACTACGCGCATGACGGTGTCCACCGGCACGGCGAAACCAATCCCGGCCGAGGCGCCGGAGGGGCTATAGATCGCCGTGTTGATGCCGATGAGCCTTCCTGCCGAATCGAGCAGCGGCCCACCGGAGTTGCCAGGGTTGATGGCGGCGTCGGTCTGGATCAGGTGATCGATGGCCGGGCCGCCCGCTTCTCCGGGTAACGAGCGGTCGAGCGCGGAGACGATGCCGGTGGTGAGCGTCCAGTCCAGGCCGAAGGGGTTGCCGATAGCGAACACCTTCTGACCCACCTTGAGGTCGGCACTGGTGCCGACCGGCACGGCCGGCGGGCGCTTGAAACCGACGCCAATCTTGAGCACGGCGATGTCGTGCGCTGGGCTCGTCCCCACCAGCGCGGCCTGGTAGTCGCGGCCATCGGCGAGTTTGACCGTGGCTTCAGAAGCACCCTGGATGACGTGGAAGTTGGTGACGACGTGGCCGGCATCGTCCCAGATAAAGCCCGAACCGGTGCCGCGCGGCATGGAAAAGACATTGCGAGTCCAGACGTCGCGCACCAGCTGCGCGGTGGTGATGTAGACCACCGAAGCGCGCGATTCTTCGAACAGTTCGATGGTGGCTTTCTCGTCCGCCGCCAGATCGCCACGCGCCGTCACGGTGCGATCTGCCGCCTCGCGCGGACTGAACCAGGCCTCGATGGCGGGCAGGAACTGCCACAGCAGCATGAGCGTGGCAATACAGGCGGTGATGAAGAGCCAGCGCCGGATGAAGGGGTCCGGTGCGGGGCGTGGGTACGGGTCGGGGTAGGCCATGAGAAGTCTCCTGTTGATAGGCAATCAGCGCCACAGCCCGCTCGGGTGCCAGCGCGGCGGGCGCGGCGTCACAGCGGATTCCGGCAAGAAATGGGGCGCGTGGAATGGCAACGCTGATGCTGGCCCAGGCGCCAACGTCAGCAGGCGTGCGATACGCTCTTGCGTTGCCGGATGCGTGCGCAAGCAGGAGGGCTCGGGATTGCCCCATCCCGGCCACAGCCAGGCACGCCAGGAGCGGCTGACCCGCTCGATTTTCGCCAGCGCGGACGCCAGCCCCTGCGGGTCGCCCGTCAGTTCCGCCGCGAGGCGGTCAGCGTCGAACTCACGCACGCGAGACAAGCCGAGCTGTGCGAGCAGGGCCAGCTGGGGCGATGCGGCCAATAACAATAGACCAGGCCAATAGACCTCCGCCGCGCCAACCAGCAGCGCGGGCAGGTTGAGCAGGATCGCGATTTGTCCCATGAGGGCCAGCAGGCTCGTGAGGCGACTGACGGAATCCGCCAGCCTCATGACGCGCAGATCCTCATTGGTGATGTGCGCGATCTCGTGCGCGAGCACACCCGCCAGCTCGCGTGGGCTCAGGCTGCGCAGCAGGCCATCGGTGAGGGCGATCGATGCCTCCTGCTTCGATCCGGTGGCGAAGGCGTTGACGACGGCACTGGGCACATAGTGCGGCACCGGCGTGGCGGGCAAACCGGCACGGGCGGGCAGCTCGCGCAACAGGGCCCACATCTCGTGGGCTTCTTGCGGGTGCAAGGCCCGTACGCGGTACAGGCGCAAGCTCAGCGCCGACGCGGCTACCGGTTCCAGCAGCAACGCACCTGCAACGGCAAACAGCGCGAGCCACAGGCCGCCTTCCCCAAACGGCAGTCTCCCTGCTGCGGCTGCGATCCCGACCAGGGTCAGGACCAACAGCCCGGTCTGCAGGCGGTTGAGCCAGCGGTGTTGCAACAGCGCCGTGCGCGGATCACTGGGATGATGACGGGTCATGCTCAGAGGTCTCGGCGGCGCGGTCGCCGCGCTTGCGCAGCAGCCAGTAGGTCGCACCCAGAGCCAGCGTGGCGCCTGCCAGCGCGGCTATCTTTGCGGGGCTCGCCTCGGGGTCAAGGATCACGAACTTGCGCGCCAGCGCGATCAGACCGATGAGGATCACGGTCTTGACCTGGATGATGCTGTCCCGACGCAGCGCCACGCGCACAATGGAATGCTTGAACTCCATCGCGATCAAGAGCGTCATGATCATGCCGAACACACTCTGGAATACCTTGTGATCCAGGGGATTGAAGGCATCGAGGACCAGCAGCGTGAAGACGATGGCGATGAGCTGGAACAGCGACACCACGATGATGACGGCAATTACCGCCGACAGAACGAGGGCGACGACCTGCTCGAAGCGCTCGTATAAACTCATGATGGCCCATTGGTCACGGAAGACCTGAAATGGATTGCGGCCTGTTGACTTCATGCAGATGGACTCCCTGCGACATTGCCGCTGTCGAGACGGCGGCGCATCGCACTGATGTGTCCTTCAATCAGCTCGGTCGACATGCCAAGCGTCGACATCACCTGTTCCGCCAGCCCAATAGCTGCGGCAAAGGATTGCTGATACACGCGCACGTTGGGCATGGCGCGAAATGCATCGGCCGCGGTCGTACTTCTGCATGACACCCACAAGGTCAGCGCCGGACGGCGCTCGGCAATCGCCTGGGCGATGCGCAACGCTTGCTGGGCATGGGCGAACGTCAGCACCACCATGTGCGCATGCGTCAAGCCGGCAGCCAGCAAGGTATCGGGCCGACTGGCATCGCCATGGAACACCGGCGCGCCGGCGGCACGCGCGGCCTCGACCTTCTGCGCGTCCGCCTCCAGCAGCAGATGCGCCACGCCGGCGTGGCGAAGAATCTCGCTGACTGTCAGGCCAAGCTCGCCCGCGCCGCAAACGATGACATGGTCTCGATATCGCGCCGTCTGCGCGGCGATCTCGACTTCTTCAGCCTGGGGTGGCTGAATGACGCCGCCGGTGCGGCTCAAGAACCGGGCAAGTACATCGTGATGGCGGATCAGTAGCGGTGCCAGGGCCATGCTGAGCACCAGCGCAACTAGCATGGGTTGTACGACGGTCGCGGGGATCAGATGCTGCTGCAAGACCATGCCCAACAACAGCAGGGCGAACTCGCCGCCATGCCCCAACGCTATGCCCGTGCGCCAGGCATCGAGGGCGGACAGGCGCGTCGCCCGCAAGGCCAGGGTGTTGAGCCCGATCTTGACCGGTACCAGCACTGCCAGCCACGCGAACACCGCCAGTGGTGCCGAAAGAATCTGCGCTCCGTCCAACTGCAGGCCGATGGTCACGAAGAACACCCCCGACAACACATCGCGAAACGGTTTGAGGTGGCTTTCCATGTGGTGACGGAAGTCGCTCTCGCCCAGCACCATGCCGGCCAAAAACGCACCCAGGGCGGCGGATACGCCGACCGCGTGTGCAGCAGCGGCGGCAGCCACCACCACGCACAAGGAAACCAGCACGAAGGATTCTTCGTGGCCCTGCCGCGCCACCCAGCCCAGCAGGCCATGCAACAGACGACGGGAGGCGAGGGCCGCTGCCGCGAACAACATCAGCACGCCCAACACTTCGAGCAGCACGCTCTCGATCTTCGGCGACTCGCCGCGCGCCCAGATCGCCAGCAGGGCCAGCAGGGGCACGCTGGCCAGGTCCTGAAAGACCAGCACGGCGATGGCGCTGCGGCCGTGGCGGGTGGTGAGCTCGCCTTGGTCGGCCAGCTGTCGGCTGACCAGCGCCGTGGACGACATGGCCGCCGCAGTGCTGAGCAACGCAGCGCTCTGAACTGGCTGTCCCAGCCACATCAACATCAAGGTCAGTGGCGTGGCGACAGCGATCATCTGCAAGCTGCCGGCCGCCAATACGGTTTTACGGGAAAGCCAGAAGTGCCCGAGGGAGAACTCCAGCCCAACCATGAACAGCAGCAGGGCCACGCCCAGCTCGGACAGAAAATCAAGCGCTTCTCCCGGCGCGACTACACCGCTGACCGACGGGCCCAGCAAGGCGCCGACGGCGAGGTAACCCAGCAAGGCGGGTACTCTGAACGCCGCCGTCGCCACCGCCGCGAGGCTGCATGCCGCCAGCAGGATCAGGGTGGCGCCGAGCAAGTCCTGCATCGGTCAGCGCCCCACCTGTGCAGATGCCCAGCGCACGATGTCCTGCGCGCCCAAGGCGCCGGCCTGACGCCCGATCTCCCGCCCACCCTGGAACAGGGCGAGCGTCGGAATGCTGCGGATGCCGAACTGCGCGGCCAGGTGGGGTTCTGCCTCGGTATTGACCTTGGCCAGCCTGACCCTGGGTTCGAGCTGGCGCGCCGCTTGCTGGAACTGCGGGGCCATCATCTTGCACGGCCCGCACCAAGGTGCCCAGAAATCGACCAACAGTGGCAGGTCGCTGCGCTCCACGTGGCGCGAGAACGTCGCCGTGGTCAACTCGATGGGTTCGCCCGTGAACAAGGGCTGCTGGCAGCGGCCGCAGTTGGGATGTTCCGATAGCTTCGCAGTCGGTACGCGGTTGATGGACTGGCAATGCGGACAGACGAGGTGAAGATTATTCTTCATGGTTCGCCTCCTTGGACCACAGTGAGGCTGCCGCGCTTCGGGTCACAGACAATGCCGACCAATCAACGCCTTGGAGCCAATCGTTCCCGTCTTTGCTTACTCCGGCCTCTTCCAAATGAGCAGCGATGAACGCTTCGGCCTGCATGAGCCACCTTTGGACAGTATCTTCCTTACTAGGAATCAGCAGGATTTCAGAGACGCTGCTGGCATCCAGCCCGTCCACACGGATAAGCAGAAAAATGCGCCGCCACAAACGCGGCATGTCCTTCAGCAGGTCGAATGCAAAAGCGAACTCGCTCGACCGATCAACTAGCTCCTCCTGTTCCGCGATCGTTGCGGCATCGGGATGCTGACTGTCAGCGATGATATCGGCCAGCCTGAGTGTGTCGTCGGGCTGATAAAATTCGAAGACTTCCTCTTCCACCATGGCCTCGGCGACGTCCTGGGCATCCGCTTCGACCGGCGCGTCCAGAGAAACGAATTCGCCAAATTGCCGGCTGTTTGCCACTTCGTGATCTAGGACGGCGAACAGATGCTTCAGAAGACCGAAGTAAGCCGCTTTTTCTTCCGGCACGGATTGCCATTCCACCTCAGCTTGGACAATCGCTTCATCCACCACGTCGCGCAGCGTCGGATAATCGCGCGGTAAATCGCCGACGGCACGCAGATAAGCCAGCTCACGCCTTGCGACAGCCTCAAGTTTCGACAGTAGAGGCATTCGGGTCACTTTGGCCTCATGGGCGGCTGACGCGGGTTTTGCGGCAATTCGCACCTTGAGCTCGCGCAAGCGAGCGCGTCGTGCTTTGCGCTTGATTTGGTCCTGAGCATGCAGCCGGTCAAAATGCTTCTTGGCCTGACGGAACAACGACTGTGCGAGCATCTGCGCGAGGGGCGTCAGCTCGTCATGTGATGCAGTAACGCTGACAATCTTTTTGCCGGGCAGGTGCATATAGCCACTGGCCAGAAATTGCCGCTTGGTCTTGTCGCGATCAAGGACGATTTGAAGTCGCACTGAATCTTTAGTGTGTTTGTCGAGCAGTGGCTTGAGGTCGCGCTCGATCACATTTCCCAAAGCTCTCTGCCATGGTTCATGAAACTCTTTGTCGATAGCTCGATAGCTATATTGCATCTGCATGCATGACTCCTTTGATGTCATTTCTATGGAGGCACGAACCGAAAATGCTCATATCCATAGAATTTAGTTTGACCCGCTCTTATCCCTGGCGCGTTTTGCGAAGACGCCAACTCAAGAACAAAAGCGTGACACCATAGACTGCCGCATAGAAGCCCAACAGCCAGCCTGCGCCCAGGAATGACTCGACCGGACGGGAAAAAAATATCCACAAGACGATAGCGCCAAGGACAATCGAGAGCAGTCCACTGAAGGCAAGCCAGATTTCACCCTTGATTTCTTGACGCAGCCGAACGGCGGCGGATATCTCCAGCACTCCGGTGAAAATCGCCCAGAACCCCACGCTAGCCCATAAAAAAGAAGCCAAGACCATCGTGGCGACCCAAGGAGCAACCAGGACGACGACGCCGGCAAGCATGCCGACAATGCCGCTGAACAGCAGCCAGCCCCAGCGCTCTTTTTTCTGGATATGGCGCACCGCTGCAACCAAGTTGAAAGCGCCATTGACCAAGGAAAATGCGCCGAACACCAAAGTCATGGCCAACAGAGCCGATTGTGGCATCCAGAACGCAAGGGCTGCGAAAATCAATGCCAAGACACCGCGCAGCGCAAAAAGCCACCAATTTTGGCTCAGCGAACACAGTGCTTTGGTGGGGTCATCCGCATTGGAATTGGCGATGGTGTCTGTATTCATGCTATATCTCCTAAAGATCTAATGGGGTGAAAAAGCAAACACTCCTGAGCCAAGAGAGGGGCGCGACGCGCCCCTCTTACGCCCTATCCAGCGGTTTCAGAACAACTTGGACAGTTTTGCCTTGACTTCATCGAGCCAGCCTTTTCCGCCGCCTCCCCCAGCCGTCTTTTGCTTGACTTTCTTGAGCTCAGCATACAGGGGCTCAAAGTCCTTCTTCTTTCCATAGCCCAGCAGTTCTGCCATTTCCAACTGCTGCCGCGCTTCGTTCAATAATGTCTCCAGGCGCTCATTGGACGCTTCGCTCCGCTGACCATCTTCTACCAAGGTCTCGGCGCGCTTCAGGAGCAGCCTGGCGCGCAGGGCGGGCAGCGGATGCACGCTGCGCGTCTCGACCAGCGTGCTGAGCGCTGCCTGCAGCGCGGCTTTGGCTTCTTCGATCTTGCCCTGATCGATCAGCGGCACGACTGACTTCACGGCTGCGGGATAGGACGCCAGAGGGATGTTGGTGACCACGATCACGATTTCACTGGCCAGCAAAGCCAGCACGTGACGTGCCTGTTGCACCTCGCCATGTTTGAGGGCATCCAGCGCCTCGTCGGTCATCGCCTCAATGGTTTCCGTGTTGGCGAACAAGTCGTGCACGATGGTGCGCACATCAACGGGGGCCAGGGCGAGCGTGGGTTCGCGCGCAACGATCAGCTCCAGCTTTCCCGTCACTTCGGCCAGCGTTGCCAATGCGCGTGCAGCGTCCTTGCCGTCAAGTGCGGCCAGCGCTGATTTGGTCAGCGCCAAGGCCGAGACGGCCTCATCGAGGACTTGTTTACGTTTGTCTGCCGCCTGCGAGTCCGTTTCCTTCTGAACCTCAGGCTGTACCTCCGTGACGACTTCAGGCTTGGCCTCTGGACTGACAGGAAGGCTGCTTACCGCGGCCTGTTCGTTTATTTCTTTGTTCGTCGCATTGGGATTCGATGTTTGCTCATTCATGGTGATATGCCTCGTATGAGTTAGTGAAAATAGGCGAATCTATTGGGCTGACTGCGCCCATCGCGAGACTAGCCGATGGTGCAGTCAGCTCCTTCACCACATCAAGACAGCCTTTGGATGCGCATCTTCAACTCGTCGAGCCACCCCTTGCCGCTTTTTCCTCCGGCGGATTTCTGCTCGATAGCCTTCACCTGATCGAAGATGGGCTTGAAGTCCGCTTTCTTGCCATAGCCTAGGGCTTGCGCCAGCTCGATTTCCGTGCGCACGTAGGCCAGCAGGGCGCTGAGCTCCTCGCTCTGTTTGGCATTGCGCTTGCCGGTCTCGGCCAGCTTTTCCGCTTTTGCCATCGCGACTTCGGCCCGTAGCACGGGCAGAGGAAAGGCGACCGAGGTCATCACCAGCGTGTTCAGCGCTCGGGCGAGCACCGCCTTGGCATCGTCAATCTTGCCGCTGTCGATGAGCCGTGCGGCCGACTTGATCGCTGCCGGGTACGTTGCCATCGGCAGGTTGTCGGTTTCGATCACGATTTCGCTGGCAAGATTGGCGACGATGGGCCGTGCCTTTTGCACCTCGCCATCATCCAACAACTCCCGAGACAACTTGACCGCTTTCTTGACCGATTCCACGTCGGCGTGGATGTCATGGGTGATGACGCGTACATCGACGGGCGCCGAAGCAAGTTTTGGGTCACGCGCCAATACCAGTTCCAGCTTTCCGCTGGCCAGTTCCAGCGCAGCGAGCGCCTCCTTGGTCTTCCTTGCATCAAGGAGGATCAATGCCTCATGGGTCTTGGCCAGCGCAGTGATTGCATCTTGGGCGAGTTTGGCGCGCTTTTTCGCGGCTTCCCGGGCGACCTTGTCATCTACCTGTGGCTGTGCCGCCTTGGATGCGGCAGAGGGTGCTGCAGCACCTGGGCTAGAACCTGCCGCCGATTGGGCCAGAGCCGGTCCGCTCAGTCCGACGACGACCGCCAGGGCAAGTGCGGAGAAGATGTATTGTGGCTGTTTGATATTCATGATCTTGGGCTCCTGATTAAAGTTAGTTGACTGAGATTTCAATCTGTTTCGGTTTGGCTTGCTCGGCCTTGACAAGCCGCACTTCCAGCACGCCGTCTTTCATGGAAGCCGTCACCTTGGTCGGATCAACGTTGTCAGGCAAGACAAAGCTGCGCACAAAGCGGCCATACGCACGTTCGATGCGGTGGAACTTCTTGCCCTGCTCCTCTTTTTCCAGTTTGCGCTCGCCGCTGATGGTGAGCACACCGTTCTCCGCGCTGACGCGCACGGCATCCTTGGGGACCTCCGGCAGATCCAGCTTGAGGAGGAATGCGTTCTCATCCTCGCTGATGTCCACCATTGGTGCCCAGTCCGCCGTGGTCATGGCTTCGTTGCCGGTACGGGCGCCCTGTCGCTGGGGTGTTCGTCCGAACATCGTCGCCAGGCGGTTTTGCAATTCATCCAGTTCCCGGAAGGGGTCCCACGGAGTCAATGCAGACATATCGGTTCTCCTTGAACAATGCCGGCGAATTGGATGACGCACCGAACAGAGCCGCCGGTTCACTCTGAACAGAGCCTACTACTTTTCGTTTCCATCAAGAACAAGTCCTTGGGTCAATTGAAGGATGTCGTTCTCGTCGAGCGTTTCCCGCGCCAGCAGTTCGCGAGCACAACGCTCCAGCACCGCGCGGTTGGTGTCGAGGATCCGGTAGGCGCGCTCGAACACGCCCATCACGATGTCGCGGATGGCCTGATCGATGCGCGCCTGGGTCGATTCGGCCACCCGGCAGCCGCCGTGGGCCAGTTCCGGTGTATCGAGAAAGCGTGGCCGCTGCGCCTCGAAGGCGATGTAGCCCAGTCCTTCGTCCATGCCAAAGCGGGTGATCATGTCGCGGGCAATGTCGGTGGCCCGTGCGAGATCGTCTGAAGCCCCTGTGGACAGCTCGCCAAACACGAGCTTCTCAGCCGCGCGCCCTCCCAGGAGCACGGCGATCTTGTGCTCCAGGTCGGCACGTGTCATCAGAAATCGGTCTTCGGTGGGCCGCTGCAGGGTGTAGCCGAGTGCACCGATGCCACGCGGCACGATTGAAATCTTGTGTACCGGACCGGTGCCGGGCAGCGCCAGCGCCACCAGCGCATGCCCCATCTCGTGATAGGCCACGGTTTCCCGCTCCTTGGGATTGAGCACTCGGTTCTTCTTCTCCAGGCCCGCCACGATGCGCTCGATGGCGGCGGTGAAATCCTGCAACTCCACGGCGGACGCTTTGCGCCGGGTCGCGGCCAGCGCGGCCTCGTTGACCAGGTTCGCGAGGTCTGCACCCGAAAAGCCCGTGGTCAGCGCAGCCACCTGTTCGAGATCGATATCCTGAGCCAGCGTCACCTTCTTGACGTGGACTTTCAGGATGTCCAGCCGTCCCTTCTTGTCGGGCCGGTCCACCAGCACCTGGCGGTCGAAGCGGCCGGCACGCAGCAGCGCCTGGTCGAGGATTTCGGGGCGGTTGGTGGCGGCGAGGATGATCAGCCCCACCGAGCTGTCGAAGCCGTCCATCTCGGTGAGCAGCTGGTTGAGCGTCTGCTCACGCTCGTCGTGGCCGCCGATGGGCCCGCCGACGCCGCGCGCGCGGCCCAGCGCATCGAGCTCGTCGATGAAGATGATGGCCGGCGCCTGCCCGCGGGCCTGCTCGAACAGGTCGCGCACGCGCGCTGCACCCACGCCGACGAACATCTCGACGAACTCCGAGCCTGAGATGGAAAAGAACGGTACCCCGGCCTCGCCCGCCACGGCCTTGGCCAGCAGGGTCTTGCCCGTGCCGGGCGGGCCAACCAGCAACACACCTTTCGGGATGCGCGCGCCGAGGCGGCCGTAATCCTGCGGGTTCTTCAGGAAATCGACGATCTCAACCAACTCCGCCTTGGCTTCATCGACGCCAGCGACATCGGCAAAGGTCACGCCAGTGTTCTTCTCCATGAATACCTTGGCACGGCTCTTGCCGATGCTCAGGAAGCCACCCATGCCCTGCTTCTCGGCGAAGCGGCGGAACAGGAAGAACCAGACGCCGAAGAAGGCCACCGCCGGCAGAATCCAGGAGAGCACATCACGTAGCCAGGTGCTTTCCACCACCCGCGCATAGGGCACGTCGTACTTGGACAGCCGCTCGGCCAGGTCGGGTTCGACACGGGTGGCCACGATGGTGGTCTTGCCCCGGCTGTCCGGCGATTTCAGGCGCCCGGTGACCGTGCGGTCCGACACCAGCACTTCGGCGACGCGCCCCTCGGCCAGCGCCTTCTCGAATTCGCTGTAGGGCACGGGCTCGACGGTCTTGGCCGCCTGCCAGTAGTTCTGCAGCGTCAGCAGCAACAGGCCGGCGACGATCCAGTAGCCAATGTTCCATTGATCTTTCTTTTCCATGGGCAATGTTCCTCGCAAGTCGTGTCGCTAGAGAATGGGGGTGAACAGACGGGCCACCCCGTCGCGCAAGCGGATGGCCAGCGGGCGGGCGCGCAACGCCTTCGCCGATATCTCGCCCGACGCATCACGAGCGGCATCAAAAAGGGATTCCAGCCGCGTAGACAGCGCGGTGTCGTACACCTCCACATTGAACTCGAAGTTGAGGCGCAGGCTGCGCGCATCCCAATTGGCAGAACCCAGGCAGCACCACTGGCCGTCTATCAGCATCAGCTTGCTATGGTCGAACGGGCCAGGCCGTTCGAAGATGCGCACACCGTGCTCCAGCACCTGCCAGTAGTGGGCGCGCGCGGCCCATTGCACCGTGGGATGGTCGCCGTTTGCGGGCGTCAGCACCTCGACGCGCACGCCGCGCAACGCGGCCGTGCTCAGCGCCGCGATCATCGGCTGATCGGGGACGAAGTAAGGTGTCCAGATGCGCACCGAATGCTTCGCCGCGCTCAAAGCGCCCATGAAGGTCCAGCGCATCCTGTCCAGGGCATCATCTGGACCGGCCTCGATGCCGCGCGCCCAAGAGTTTCCTTGTTCATCAGCCGTTGCGGGCGATTCGCCCCAGTAACCCTCGCTGAGCCGCTCGCCCGTGGTATCGCACCAATCATCGGTGAAGCACCCCATCAGATGCGCAACCACCGGCCCGCGCAGACGAAAGTGCAGATCGTGACAGGCCTGGCCCGGCGCATCGGGCCGCCAATACGGGCTGAAGATGTTCATGCCACCGGTGAAACCTGTCTCGCCATCGATCACCAGCAGCTTGCGGTGGTTGCGCAGATGCGCGGCATGCAGGCGCGCGGGAATCAACGTCGGGTTGAACGTCGCCGCCGGAACGCCGGCGCGTTGCAAGGCGCGGTAGGCGCTGCGGGGCGTCCAGCGGGCAGAGACGTCGTCGATCAGCACCCGCACTTGCACGCCGCGCTCATGAGCCCGGCGCAGCGCATCGACGAACTGCGCCCCGATGCCTTGGCTGTCGAAGATGTACGAGACCAAGGCGACGCTGTACCGCGCCGATTCGATGGCGGCGAGCATGGCCGGGTAGGCCTGCTCGCCATCGACAAGCGGCTCGATGCGGTTGCCGCCGGTCAGCGACTGGCCGGTGGCGCGTCCCACCAGGTGGGCCAGACCGGCAAGCGGCGGCGATACAGCCTCGGGCATCGTGGGCGAGAGGTCCTGCCGAACAGCAGGATCTGCCCCCGGGAAGAGCCGCCGCGCCCGCCGCTGGTAACGGTTGATGCCGAACAGCCCATACAGCAGCGAACCGCCCAGCGGCAACAAGGCGATCAGCAGTATCCACAGCGTGGCCGATCGAGGGTCACGCTTGTAGATGACCGCGTGCCCCGCTGTGGGGATAGCGACCGCCAGCGACACGAGGGTGGCTGCCCATGTCAGCCCGTTGGGGTCGGACACGACAGCCTCCCATCGCTCAAGATTCGCCGCCCGCCGGCTTCTTCTTGCGCTTAGGCTTGCTCTCGCCGTTCGGCGGTGCCTCGGCCACGTTCGCGGCATCGGGCTTATCAGGCTCGGCCGGCTGCGCGGGTGGCTCCTTGCGCTCGAAGACGACGCGTTCGGCCTTGTCGTCCCAGCGGGCGCTGGCGTGATCGCCCTTGCCGATACCGCCACCCAGCATCTCGCGCGCCAGTGCCGTCTCCAGCTCGCTGCGGATCAGCCGCTTGAGCTCACGCGCGCCGAACTCGGGCTTGTAGCCTTCCTCCGCGAAGTGATCGATCAAGGTCTGATCGAAGGTCAGCGTCACGCCCTGGCTGGCGGCGTTGCGGGCCACACGATCGAGCTGCAGGCCGACGATATGGCGGATCTCCTCCTTGCCCAGCGCATGGAAGACGATGATCTCGTCGATGCGGTTGAGGAACTCGGGGCGGAAGTGTCCGCGCAGCACGTCCATCACCTCGGACTTGGTCTTCTCGTATTCCTCGCCGGCGGCGCCACGGGCCTTCAGCCGACGCTGGATGATGTCCGAGCCCAGATTCGAGGTGGCGATGATGATGGTGTTGGTGAAATCCACCACCCGGCCCTTGCCGTCGGTGAGGCGACCGTCGTCGAACACCTGTAGCAGGATGTTGTAGACGTCGGGGTGCGCCTTTTCGATCTCGTCGAGCAGCAACACGCTGTAGGGCTTGCGGCGCACCTTCTCGGTGAGCTGGCCGCCCTCGTCGTAGCCCACATAACCCGGAGGCGCGCCCACCAGGCGTGCCACGCTATGGCGTTCACCGTACTCGGACATGTCGATGCGCAGCAGCGCGCCCTCATCGCCATAGATGGACTCGGCCAGTGCCTTGGCGAGCTCGGTCTTGCCCACACCCGTCGGCCCGAGGAACAGGAAGGTGGCCACTGGCTTGCTGCCTTCGCGCAGGCCCGCGCGCGACAGCCGCACGGCATCGGCCACGGCACGTACTGCTTCGTCCTGTCCCACCAGGCGCTCATGCAGCCGCTGTTCCAGATGCAGCAGCTTCTCGCGTTCTTCCACCGTCAGCTCGTTGACCGGGATGCCGGTCAGCCGCGAGACGATCTGCGCCACGTGCTCTGCCTTGACTTCGGCGCTGCCCGAGGCGCGCTCGCGCTCCCAATCCTCGACGAGCTTCTTGAGTTCAGTCTCTTTGGCCTCGATGCGCTTGCCGAGCTCGGCGGCCTTGTCGTACTGCTTGCGCGAAGCCGCATAGTCCTGCTCACGCCGCAACTGATGCAGTTCGGACTCCAGCTCTTGCACCGCCACCGGGCGCGCCGTGGCCGACAGCTTCACGCGTGCGGCTGCCTGGTCGAGCAGGTCGATGGCCTTGTCGGGCAAAAAGCGCGCGGTGATGTAACGGTCGGACAACTCGGCGGCGGCGATGATCGCATCCTCGGTGATGCTGACCTTGTGGTGCGCCTCGAAGGTGTCGCGCAGGCCGCGCAAAATCATCATGGTCTGCGCTACCGTCGGCTCGGGCACCATCACCGGCTGGAAGCGACGCTCCAGCGCGGCATCCTTTTCGATGTACTTCTGATACTCGTTGAGCGTGGTGGCGCCGATCAGGTTCAGCTCGCCGCGCGCCATCATCGGCTTGAAGACGTTGGCCACGTCCAGCCCGCCTTCGCCGCCACCTTGGCCGGCACCGACGATGGTGTGCACCTCGTCGATGAAGAGAATCAGCTCCCCCTGGTGCTCGGTCACTTCCTTGAGCACCTTCTGCACGCGCTCCTCGAACTCGCCGCGGTACTTGGCGCCGGCCACCATGGCATTGATGTTGAGTTCGACCAGGCGCTTGTCACGCAGCGTTTCGGGCACTTCGCCTGCGACCATGCGCTGCGCCAGCCCTTCGACGATGGCGGTCTTGCCGACGCCGGGTTCGCCGATCAGCACCGGGTTGTTCTTCTTGCGCCGGGCCAGCACTTCGATGGTCGTCTCGATCTCCTGCGCGCGGCCGATGACCGGATCGAGCTTGCCCTCGCGCGCCATCTTGGTGAGGTCGCGCGAATACTTGTCGAGTTCCGGCGTATTGGTCGGCGTCTCGGCACGGCCGTCCTCGGCCCCCTTGCCGACCACCTTGCTCACCTGCTGGCGCAGCGCCTGCGGCGTGAGCCCGTAGCGGCGCAGCAGGTTGGCTGCCAAGCCTTCGCCTTCCTCGGCGAGCCCGATCAGGAAATGCTCCGGCCCGACATAAGAGTGGCCGAGTTCGTTGGAGGCCACGAAAGCACGGCTGAGCGCGTCCTTGACCCGGGGCGACACGCCGATCTCGCCCTCGAACGGCTTATCGCCGCGCTTGGCTTCGGATTCGATCTGGCGCTTAAGGTCATCGACCTTGATCTTGAACTGCCCCAGGATGGTCTTGACCACGTCGCTGTCGGATAGCGCCAGCAGCAGGTGTTCGGTATCGACTTCGGCGCGCCCGAACTCTGCAGCGTGTCGGGCGGCCTCCTGCAATAGGGCCTCGGACTGTTCGCTGATACGGCTGGCGAGCCCACTGCCGCGACGGCGCGCGGTGCCCGTACCGGCCGGGGCGGGTTCGCCGAACGAGGCATCGACGACCTCGTCGGTATCGGCCGCCATGGACGGTGCGTCGTCACCGATGCGGAAGAAGTCGCTGCCAAGGAAGTCTTCGAACAGCCCGCTGCGCGAGCCGAACAAGGCTTCCAGCGGTGAGACGGTGCGCTTTTGCTGGCGCACCAGTTGGCGATAGTGATCGTCACACAACAGCATGGTGCTGTGGCGACCATTGAGATTGGCTTCCACCCGCACCGTGGCGGGCTGGCCGCAGACTTGGCATTGTTTTCTGGCCATGCTGATGCTCCTGTAAAGATTGATCTGACGAGGCACCGCCGATCACGGTGCCTCATCTCTTTGTGGTTTTTGAGAAAAACGCGCTGCCCCGCGTCAGCCGTTGATCGGGATCGAGCGCCCCTGCTGGGGCGTACTGGCCTCGCGCTTTTCCATCGTGATCGTGAGCACGCCGTTCTTGAAAGCGGCCTTGATCGTGTCCTGGTTGGCATCGGCCGGCAGGTTCAGAGCGCGCTGAAAGCTGCCGTAGGAGCGCTCCACCCGATGGAAACCGCCGTCTTTCGTTTCCTGCTCCTGACGCTTTTCACCGCGCACCAGCAGCACGTCGTTGTCGAGCGTGATCTGGATGTCTTTTTCCTCGATGCCGGGTACTTCCAGGGCGATCTTGTACTGCTTGTCGGTCTCCTGGATGTCCAGCGCCGGCTTCAGCATGCCCGGCCAGTCCGACGGCCAGCGTGGCATGGCCAGCGTCGGGAAACCGAAGCCTCGAAACGCGTCGTCGAACAGGCGGTCGATCTCGCGATGCAATTGCAGGATGGGACTGACGGGCCCACCCGCCACCGGCAGGTCATTGCGCTGCACCGGGAGCGAGGCAGTGCTCTGTTGTTCTTCCTGCTCCTTCTTGAACCAGTTCCAGGGAGCCAATTTCTTGAAATCAATGTCCATGTCACACCTCCAGAAGAAAAATTGAAGACTCTCGCTCACTCCGTTTGCCTGCGGCGACGGACAGCGCGCCCAGACGACACGGAGTGTTCCGCTGACTTTGGCTGCTCATCTGTGCGTATCACCTCCTTCTTTCTGCCTGCTTGGATCTGATCATTGATCCATCGATCGATTTCACTTTGACGAAACCGCCACGTCCCGCCGACCTTGAAGGCCGGAATCTCCCCGTGCGAGGCGAGCCGGTAAAGCGTCCGCTTGCCGACTTTCAAGTAGGCAGCCAACTCGTCGAGTGTGAAGATCGCCTGCTGGCGCGCTGTCATACCACCCCCACAAGTTCCGTCGTCACGCGGCCTCGCCTGAGGAAGTTCTTGCAAGACTTTGCAAGATATTGCGCCTAACATGCCGAAAGTCAAGAGTCAACATCCAGCGATCTGCTGGCCGATTGATGTGACTCAATCGTAAGCAGCCAGGAAACAAATGTTGGCTGCCACCGCGATGGTGCTCCCCAAGTCATCAATCTGCAGCCATGTGAAAGGGGAAGTCCATGAACGAGATTGCCCGAGTCGGGGTGGATCTGGCCAAGCGGGTTATCTAGGTGCATGCGGTGGATGCGCGCGTGGTGGTTGCCAAGGCGCTGGCCGCTGACAAGTTTGCGGCCTGGTGCGCGGAGCTGCCTCCCGGCTGCCTGGTGGCCCTGGAGGCCTGCGGCGGTGCGCATCACTGGGCACGCAAGCTGCGCGGCTATGGGCTGGATGCGCGGCTGATTGCAGGCCACTTCGTCACGCCCTACCGCATGGCCGGCAAGGGACGCAAGAACGGTGCGGCCGATGCCGCAGCGATCTGCGAGGCGGCAACCCGCCCGCACATGCGCTTCGTGCCGGTGAAGCCGCCGGCGCAGACGCTGCTGGCCAGCCATCAGCTACGCAAACCTCCCGATTCACTCACGCAGCTTATTCCTGCTTGCCTAGGGACGACCATGTAAGCGGCAGATGGTCGGAGTCCTTTGCGACCAGCACCTACGCGAGCAGCCCGGAGGTGGGGATGCCCTTGGCGATGATCTCCGCCGGGACCGGCGCCTGGGTCAGCGTTCGGCACCTATGCGCAGGTCCACTTGCCGCGGATGTGGCACTCGACCGTGAACACGCCCGGCGTGTAGTCCAGCTTCTCGCTGATGCGCTTGAGCGCACAGCCGCACGCGCAGCGGGTGTTCTCGGGCTCGTGGTGGCAGTCCACGCGCGGCAGGTCCGCCGGCAAGGCGGTGCGCTTAGGCATCGCGCCAGGCGTAGCCGGCGGCTTCTTCTTGCCCAGCAGTTCCTAGAGCTGCGCCTCAGCCGCGGCAAGGTCGGCGTCCAGAGCCTCGTCGAACAGCGCGCGTTGTTCGGCATCGAGCTGCTCGCTCTTCTTGCCGAACTTCAGGCGTCGCAGCTGGGCGATCTCGAACGAGAGCTTCGCCGTAGGCGCTGACATGGGCGAAAAGCATCCGAGCATCACCCCCCAGGATGGCTCTCATCTCGATACAGAGGTGAATCCTCCGCACTATTCGGCTCCCTACGATGATATGGACTGATCACATCGGTAGGGAGAAAGCATGAACTTACGCCATCTTCGCTGCTTCATCGCCGTAGCCGAGGAACTGCACTTCAGCCGGGCTGCTCGACGGCTGCACATCGAACAGTCTCCACTGTCGCGCACGATCCGCCAGATGGAGGCGGATTTAGGGGTGCCGCTGCTCAACCGCTTGCCACGCAGTGTTCGTCTCACACCGGCGGGACAGGTCTTCCTCGAAGAAGCCCGGCGCGTACTGCTGGCCTTCGAGCAAGCGCAGACCAAGGCACGCGCCGCAGCGAACCAGCGGAACACGCTGCGCATCGCACTATCTGGTGACATGGGGCAGGCCCGCTTGTCGGCGTTGCTTGCGCTTTGCCGCGAGGAGGCACCACAGGTCGGCATTCGGATATTTGAAACGCCACTGGCGCAGTTGGTGACTGGACTGCGCAACGACTTGTATGACGCAGGTTTTGCATTGGCTGGTGAAATGGACGCCGGCATCGTCGCCATGCCGGTGTGGCGAGACCCGCTGGTGGTGGCTTTGCCCGCCAGGCATCCGCTGCTGGCTTTCAAGGAAGTGCCGCTGGAGGAAGTGGCGAGCTATCCGCTGGTGCTGTGCGATCCCCAGGTCTGCGAAGGTTGCAGCCGGCAGCGCGAACGGCTGCTCCGCACGGTGGATGCGCAGCCGACGGTAGCCGAGTACGTCAAGACCCATTCCCTGATGCTGGCTCTCGTGGCCGCCGGCTACGGCGTGGGCTTTTCGAGCGCGGCGCATCTGGCGGGTTGCCATCAGGCCGATGTCGTCGTGCGGCCGCTGGCCGACGAGACCGCTTCGCTGACGACCTATCTACTGCGACCCGAAGGCGAAATCATGGAGCCGCTGCGGCAGTTCATCGACCGCGTGGAGCGTGTCGGACGCCCGCAAGGCACCGATCAACGCCCGATGTGACGCGGGGATTTTGGACGGTACGATTCCCTTTCGGTCTGGACCTTGACCCGCATTGCATCGGCGGCCGACCTTTTGCGTCACGGGCATGGATGGCGAATCGGGCCTATCCACCCGGCATCAAGCAAGGCACCTTCAAGCTGTCGAGGTCACAGCAGTGACGCAGAACGCATGAGCCCTTGCTGGATGCAAACCGGCTCAGCCGGAAGTCGCATTGGCGCTTTACCCCGCCCGTATTCCTACGAAAACTTTGCCCTGGTTTTCCGGTAAAGCGCGGCATCCCTTCCTGATCGAACTTGGATGCGCGGCTTTTCAGACCGTTGCGCCGGTAACAAGATTTTTCGCAGGTGCATTATGGTTGAGGTGTAGCGGGCACCGCAAGGAGGTTTGCCCCCTGCGTAACGCTCGGCGACATCGCCGCACCCAACGTCCACCACGATGCCGACCGGCTCGCGCTTCATCGGGTTCTTTGGGCAATCGCTGCGCCCATGTGGGCCGCGCGCGCTTGCCATGTGTCGATCCGACGATGGGAAGAGCGCGATATGCCGAAATCGAGCAGCCACGCCTTTGGCGCAAAGACGTACTACCGACCGATCGAGGCGGCCGTCCGCTGGTGCGGTCTCCTGCGCTTCGAGCAGCGTATTCTGGAAGCGCTGGAGCAGCGTGCCATGCCGGAGCCCGGCGAACTCCCGCGCTGGCCGCTGCTGCGCCTGTATGCCGAGCGCATCTTCGACGCGCTGACGCATGGCGAATTGCCCGGTGGCAAGGCCGGCATCGTGCTGGACTCGCAGCGGCCGGCGCTCGACGACCCCGAGTTGACCGTGCGCCACGTGGACTTGAAAGCGTGGATGTCGCAGTTCTACCCCGGCGATCGGCCGGGGTTTTTGTTTGACGGCATCGAACGCGCGGTGCATCCGGCGGTGAGCGTGGACACGCTCAACATTCTGCTGGCCGATCGCGAAGCAGCGAAGTCGCAACTTGCCGAACTTGCCCTGGTGCATGAAACGCTGCGCACCGCGCACGAAGCACTGGCGAAGGAACATGCCACGCGCGCGGCCAACGACGAACAGGCGCGCGAGCCTGGCCTGCGCAGCGAGACGACTTACCTCAACATCATCGGCGGACTGCTGACGCTGCTGCTGGGCAATTCGCCGTCAGGCGCGGCCTATTCGTCGTTCCGCAGCATGGATGCCGTGGTCAGCGCGCTGATCGCACACCATGAGGGGCGGCCGGGTCTCAGCGAGCGGACGCTGTGGAGCAAGCTCGCGCAGGCGCGGCGCCACCTGGAGGCGTCGCGCTGACGACGCGGCCAGCATGATGCCGATGCGGCGCACTGCAATTGCAGTCGCTGCTTCTGCAATTGCAGTGATTTCGGCGACCGCGGTGTATTGAATACGAGGCACTTTCCGAACAGCGCCAGTGAGCGTCAAGGAGTGTCTCTCATGTCTTCGCAGACCACCGCGCCGGCAGTGCCGGCCGAGCACCGCATCCTGCGTCGCGCCGAAGTCGAGGCCAAAACCGGCTTCAAGCGCGCGCACATCTACAGCCTGATGAAAGAAGGCAAGTTCCCCAAGGCGCTGCGCTTGGGCGTGCGCGCCGTGGGCTGGGACTCGGCGGAGGTCGAGCAATGGATCGCCGATCGCCTCGATGAGCGCGCCTGACGCTTTTCCTCGGTACATGCCATTCAACCGGGAGAGGCCCATGCAGGTGGTGTCCATCATTTCGACCAAGGGCGGCGTCGGCAAGACCACGACGGCGGCCAACCTGGGCGGCTTCGCAGCCGACACCGGGCTGCGCGTGCTGCTGCTGGACCTGGACGTGCAGCCCACGCTGTCGAGCTACTTCACGCTGGCCGAGCGCGCGCCGGCCGGCATCTACGAGATGCTGGCCTACAACGAGCAGCGCGCCGAGCAACTGGTGTCGCGCACCGCGATCGAGCGGCTTGACCTGGTGCTCTCGAACGACGACCGCGGCGAGCTGAACACGCTGCTGCTGCACGCGCCCGATGGCAGATTGCGGCTGCGCCACCTGCTGCCCACGCTGGCGCCGCACTACGACCTGCTGCTGATCGACACCCAGGGCGCGCGCAGCGTGCTGCTGGAGATGGCGGTGCTGGCCTCGAACTTGGCGCTTTCGCCGGTGACGCCGGAAATCCTCGCGGCGCGCGAGCTGCGGCGCGGCACGCTGCAACTCATCGAGGACATCGCGCCGTACCGCCACCTCGGCATCGAGCCGCCGCCGCTGCACCTGCTCATCAACCGCGTGCATCCGGTGTCGTCGAATGCGCGGCTGATCCAGCAGGCGCTGCGTCAGGTATTCCAGGAGCAGCCTGGCGTGCGCGTGCTGGACACCGACGTGCCGGCGATTGAAGCCTATCCGCGCGCCGCGACGCGCGGACTGCCGGTGCATCGGGTGGAATACCGCCAGCCGGCGGGCCGCACGGCACCTGCCGCATTGGAGACCATGCGCGCGCTGGCCGGCGAGCTGTTCCCGGCGTGGCAGGAGCGCTTTGCGCTCGTCACCGGCCGAGGCGACGCGGGAGGGGCCGGCCATGGCCAGCGCACATAACCTGGCCCGCGGCCACAAGCGGCTGCGAGGGCTGATCGAGTTCGCCCTGGGAGAAGGTTGGAAGGTGGTGCGCACCCGCGGCGGGCACCTGCTGTTCACGAAGCAAGGCTGCGCGCCGATCTACACCAGCTCGACGGCGAGCGACCACCGCGCCGAGCGCAACGCCCGTGCGCAGCTTCGCCGCGCCGACCGACAGGCGCAGGAGAATGGCCGTGGCTGAGCTGACGCCGCAGGACATGGCTGCCAAGCTGCTGGCCACCGGCTTCGAGCGCAGCGGCCCTTCGGCCGCGACCTTGAGCGACCCCATCGCCGACACGCCGATGGTGGTGACGCTGGACCAGTTGCGGCCCTACGACCACGACCCACGCGTGACGCGCAACCCGGCCTATGCGGAGATCAAGGCGTCCATCCGCGAACGTGGGCTGGACGCGCCCCCCGCGATCACGCGCAGGCCGGGCGAGGCGCACTACATTATTCGCAACGGCGGCAACACGCGGCTGGCGATCCTGCGCGAGTTGTGGAGCGAGACCAAGGAGGAACGCTTCTTCCGCATTGCGTGCCTGTTCCGCCCGTGGCCGGCGCGCGGCGAAATCGTGGCGCTGACCGGGCATCTGGCCGAGAACGAGCTGCGCGGCGGCCTGACCTTCATCGAGCGGGCCTTGGGCATCGAGAAGGCGCGCGAGTTCTACGAGCAGGAAAGCGGCCAGGCGCTGTCGCAAAGCGAACTCGCGCGGCGACTGACGGCCGACGGCTATCCGGTGCCGCAGTCACACATCAGCCGCATGAACGATGCGGTGCGCTATCTGCTGCCGGCGATCCCGACGCTGTTGTACGGCGGATTGGGCCGGCATCAGGTGGACCGGCTCGCAGTGCTGCGCAAGGCGTGCGAGCGCACCTGGGAGCGGCGTGCGCTGGGCCGGCCGCTGACCGTGGACTTCGCTTCGCTGTTTCAGGATGTGCTGTCGCAGTTCGACACGCAGCCGGAGGGCTTCTCGCCCCAGCGCGTGCAGGACGAACTGGTGGGTCAGATGGCCGAGCTGCTGGAAGCGGACTACGACACGCTGGCATTGGAGGTCGATGACAGCGAAAGCCGTCAGCGAGTATTGACCAGCGAGCCGGCCGCGCCGAACCCGGCAACGCCTGTCGCACCTGCGGCGCCAGCCATCACGCCGCAACTGTCGCCCGCGGCGCCAACGCCACGGGACACCTCGCCCGTCGCGCCACCGGCAGAGACACCCTCGGCACCACCTGCCGCTGCACCAAACGCCCGGGACGGGCAGCGCGACGAGCGCCTGCAGGGGCACATCGTGACGCCGGCCCCAACCACCGAGCGCCTGCAGTCCATCCAGCGGATGGTCGCGGATCAGCTCGGCGACAAGCTACCCGACTTCGAGGCAGATGCGCTGCGTGCGATCCCGGTGCAGGTTGGCGGGCTCTTTCCCATCTCGGATGTCTGGTACATCGAGCCGGGCCTGGACGTGCCGGATCGCCTGCGCGTGCATATCTCGCAGTTCGCTCGCGAGATCGCGGGGGAAGCGGCGGTGGGCGACCACATCGAAGCCAGCGATGGCGGCATCGGCTTCGTCTGCGTGACGCCGGCCGTGGGCCAGGCGAAGGCGCTCCCGGCGTTCGCGCGTGCGATGCTGACCCTGCTGCACGCGCTGAGCACCGCGCCGGCACCCGCGACCGGGCTGGACAGCGCGCGGCTGGCCGATGACCTTGGGCCGCTGCTGCATGGTCACGGCGGCTTGGTCACGCGCCTGAGCGATGCCGGGCTGGTAAAGCTGTTCCGTCTGCTGCGCCTGGCGCGTCGGCTGCTGGATCTGGAAGCCGGCGTAGCGAGCCAGGATTCCTGAGCGCAGGAGGCTCCCGTATGTCGGCACCGCACCCGCTCAACCAGGCCGTGATCGCCCAGGCCCTGCATGACCTGCGCAACGGCCAGTTGCGCCGCTGCAAGGCCATGGGCTTCGGTGAGGAGGAGCTGGATGCGCTGAAGCACCCAGAACTCGTGAGCATGCTGGTGAATGCCACGGTGTCGTGGTGTTCGGTGTCGGTGAACCGGGAAGTGTTGAAGCGGCTGCTGAGCCAGGTGCACGACGTGGAGCGGGAGATCGCCACGGTGGACCGCATGCTGCGCCTGGGGGCGAGCACGGAGATGGTCAGCAAGTTCTACGGCCTCACGCATCAGGAAGTGGCGCTGCGCCGCGACATCCTCGGGCTGCCCAAGCGTAAGGGTCGGCATCCGGTGCTCGACGAGGCGCAGGACGTGGCCCTGTGGGAACGCTGGAAGGCCGGCATCACGGAGCGGCACATCGCACTGAACGACGACATGGCGATGCTGGCGCTGACCATGGACCTGGCCGAGGCCATGACCCTGCCCATGTCGGTGATCTGGTCGGCGATACGGAACTGGGTCGACCAGGGGCTGGTGTAGGTCATGACGACGGGCGACGCTCCACGGCGTGATGGCCCGGTTGCGCTGTCGGCGTTGTTCGACGAGGCGCTGCGGCACCTTGAGCCGAAGGAACCGGCGCAGGGCACGGCGCCGAGCCAGGACGGCTTTCTCTACAGCGGCAACCGGCACGAGAGCGTGCCGCGCGCGTTGTTCTTCGACCGGCGCCTGACGCCGCTGGAGCGCAATGCCTGGCAGGTGTTCCGCCTGCAGCTCAACGACGACGGCGTGACCGCCTTTCCCACCTACGACCAGCTCCGCCCATATCTGGCGTCCATGCCCTGTGCGGCGCAAGCCTCGCACGAGACCGTGGCGCGCGCCTTGACGCTGCTGCGGCTGACGCGCTGGCTCAGCCTGGTGCGGCGGCGGCGCGATCCCAAGACCGGCCGTATCCAAGGCAACCTCTACGTGCTGCACGACGAACCGCTGTCACCCTTCGAGGCGATGCAGCTCGACCCGGACTACCTGGGCCTGGTGAGCCAGGCGCTCACGCACGCGGCGAAGGCGGTGCAGGTCGTGGGCATGAACACGCTGCGGGAGATCGCCGAAGACCCGCTGCTCAGCGGGCGCACGCTGCCGACCCGTCTGCAAGTGCTGGCGCAGCGCATGGCGCGGCATGGCTGGACGACGCCAGGTTATCCACAGGAGGGTGCGGACCACGAATCCGAAGAAGGCCAGGAAGCCCTTCTTCGGAATGCTGCGCGCCCGTCTTCGGAATCCGAAGCAGGACCGAAACCCGCGCCGGACGGCTCTCTTTGGATTCCGAAGGAGGACCGTACAGTACGTAATGATCGTATAAATGAAGTACGTACAGTACCGCGCGCGAGGGCCTTGCAGAACCTGCGGCTGCCCGAGCGTTTCCTGCGCTTGAAGGACGAGCAGCAGGCCGGCGCGCTGGTGGCGCTGCAGCAGGTGGACGAGGCGCAGAGGCAGGCCGTTCTCGACGAGTGGGCGGCACGCTGCCACAACAGCGCGGTACGCAACCCGGCCGGCTACCTGTTTGGCATCATCCAGAAGGCGATCCGCGGGGAGTTCAAGGCCTGGGCCGGAGAAAGTGCATCGACGCCGCCAGCGCCCCCGTCACCTGCGCCCTCGTCACCGCCAGCATCCCGTGCGGCTGATCCCGAGGTGGCACGTGCCTACCTGGCTCAGCTCCGAGAAGCCTTGCGTGATCGCTGATGTTGACTATCCCCAGGGGATAGCTGGAACAAACACCCTTCCGCCGTGCTCGATTGCTGCCCGCCGAACGACAGGCGAAACTGTCGCCTGTGAATCAAACGAGGACAGCCACGCACGAGCCCGGCCAACGATGGATATGACGACTTTCCCCGTCACAAACGCACTGCAACCACTACAGCCAGACGTTCAGCGCTTGCTGGGCAGATGCCTGTTGCGCCTTCAACAATACGAGCGCCTCATGAAAGCCATCGTGGCCCACCACGAGATTTCAGGCCCGGCGCATTCGCTGGAGGCCATTCGCGCAGCGCGGATTGAAGATGCCGCGACCAAGACCCTGGGCACGTTGATCGGACAACTGTTTGGTTCGTATGTCGTCACCGATGGAAATGGCGGCGAGGAACGCGACGACGATCTTCCCGGCGACGTGATCTCCTTTCGCACGCGCGTGCAACTGAGCCTGTCTGCGCAGGACTACGCCAAGACCCAGGCCGACCTCAAAGACCTGGTATCGCTGCGCAACACACTGGTGCACCACTTCATCGACCAGCACGATCTATGGACCGTGGACGGGTGCCGCGCTGCACAGGACGAACTCGGTTCCGCCTACACGCGCATCGATCAGCACTTCGAGCAGTTGCGCGGCTGGGCCGAGCACATGGATCAGGCGCGGCGCCTGGCAGCGGAATTCGTCCACTCGGATGTGTTCCACGACCTGGTGGTCAATGGCATCGCGCCGGACGGCACGGTGGACTGGCCGGCCGCCGGCATCGTTCGTGCGCTACGCGAGGCCGCCGCGCAGTTGGCCGTCGAGGGCTGGACACCGATCGCCGCCGCTGGCCGCTGGATCGCGGACCGGCATCCCGAGCAGCTTCCAGCCAATTACGGCTGCAGCAGTTGGCGGCAGGTGGTGCACGAGTGCCGCATGTTCGAGCTTCGCTACCGTGAGGTGGAGGGGCAACGGGCCGCCTGGTACAGACCTCGCGAGGCATAGCCCCGCGACGCGGTCTCACCTCCGCGCGAGTCGCGAACGACTCCGCCGAGCTATCCCCAGGGGATAGCCGGCACACACAGCCTTCCGCGCAGAACAAACCGGGCGCGCATGGGCTGCGGTTTGTTGACTGACAGCCTTCCGGCCGATGCCGATACTGGCGACTCGCCCCTTCACCGCGAGTCGCTCTCATGGCCAACGAACGCACAGAACCCCTGCAACTGAATCTCGGATCGCTGCGCAGCGCGATGTCGCTGACGCTGCACACGCACCACGCTTCGCGCATCTGGCACGGCCGTGCGCCGACCGAGGGGCGCCCCGGCATCATCGGTCTCAACGGCTTCATCGGCGCCATGAACAAGATGAAGCGCGGCGCCGAGCAGGACGACCCGTACTCGGACTCGTGGATGTTGCGGATCGAGGACAAGCTCGCCGACACCAAGACCCGTCTGCAGACCCTGCGCGAACAGGTGGATCAGGCCTTGGCCGACGTGCCAGCGGCGCTGTCCCTGGGCGAGAACATGAACGTGCAGCCGGTGAAGCTGCCGCTGTTCGTGAACGCCCAGCTCGGTTTCATGGCGGTGTATCTGCTGGCCGACTACGACGACCTGGCACGCAAGCTCATCCTGGCGCACCACACGGCGCTGATCGACCGCAGCACCTTGGAGCGCTGGCTCAATGATGGTGCGCACGCGCTGCGCAGCCTGTTCTCGCTGGCCCAGCAGTACCGCTACTCGGGCACGACGCGCGACGACTTCGCGGCGAAGAACGCGGCGGCGCGAGCGGCGCTGGAGAAGTTCGGCGAGTTGCCGCAGGACGTGCTGGAAGGCACGCGCCGCTCGCGCTTCGCGCCACCCATCGCGCGGCGGTCGAACAAGCCCGGCACGCCGCCTGCTGCGCCTGCCATCGTGCCCGATGCGCAGGCTCCCACGGGTGGCGCAGCCGATGGTGCCGCGGGCGATGAGGGTGCTGGCGCATGACAGCATCGCCCCCTATCAGCCACTCCACGCGCTTCGTGGCGCTGGAACAGGCGGACTTCCAGCGGCTGGAACACGCAGGCTACCTAAAAGGCCTTTTACAGCCTTTTAAGGGTAAGGGGAGTCTGGAGACCTGGGCCAGCCAGTGCGCAGCGCTGCGCGACGACGTGATTGGCCTGGCGCAGCGGCGCGTGCTGCCCCAGGCGCGCGCCTATCCATTCAGTCTGCTCGACGTGCAACTGGCCCAGCAGGCCACTGGCGCAGGGACGACCTTCCTGCGCTGGCGCAACCTCGACCGTTCCTCCATGGGCGTGGCGTTGTGGGAGGCCCTGCTGGCCAACCCCGCGACGCCGGCCTCGCTGATCGACGATCTGTACGCGATCGAACTGCAGCGCATCGTGCTGAACATGCAGATCAGCCTGACCCACAGCATCGCCCGCCAAGCCCTGGAATGCGCCAACAAGGCCGCGCAGGCCGAAGCGGCTTACCTGCGGCGCGTCCACGGGCATACCGCATCCGTTCCACCCACCACCAAGGAGTCTCCATGAGCACGCACTTCGTCGGCGAGGGCAACATCGGTTCTGCGCCGGACTACCGCGAATTTCCGAACGGCAACGACGAGCCACGCCGGCTGCTTCGCCTGAACGTCTACTTCGACAACCCGATCCCGAAGAAGGACGGCGAGTACGAAGATCGCGGCGGCTTCTGGGCGCCCGTGGAGCTGTGGCACCGCGACGCCGAGCACTGGAAGACGCTATACCAGAAAGGCATGCGGGTGCTGGTCGAGGGCCGCACCGTGCGCGACGAATGGGAGGACGCCGACGAGAACGAGCGCGTGACGTTCAAGGTCGAGGCGCGGCGCGTGGGCATCCTGCCGTACCGCATCGATTCGGTGGCGCTCAGCACCAAGCCGGCCGGCGGACAGTAATTCGCCCATCGCCGTTCCCCCGAGGGCGACTGTAGCAACCGTCATACGCCCGCGATGCACCAGCGAGCTATCCCAAGGGGATAGCTCCAAGGTCGTCCACGGAGTTCCAGCCGCCCTCCCGAAACGACGCTCTTGCTGTGCCAGCTCCTACGATCTATGCACACCGCTGCGGCAACGAACCGCCTGCCGATCACAAAGCGGTGTCTGCATCAATCGACTTCCTTGCTGCCGGCATCTCCTGGCCCCGCCAAGCTGACGCCCATCCGATGAACCGCACATTTCCAAGGAGGCTTCATGCGCCTTTTCCTGTGCGAGAAGCCGTCCCAGGGCAAGGACATCGCCCGTGTGCTGGGTGCCGGTCAACGCGGCAACGGCTGCTACAGCGGCGCGGGTGTCGTCGTGACCTGGTGCATCGGTCATCTGGTAGAGGCGGTTCCGCCCGAAGGCTACGGCGAGCAATACAAGCGCTGGGCCATCGAGCAACTGCCCATTCTTCCTGAGCGTTGGCGTGTCGAGCCCAAGGCGGCGACCGCAGCGCAATTCAAGGTCGTGCAGCAGCTCGTCGCCAAGGCGGGCGAGCTGGTGATAGCGACCGACGCCGACCGCGAGGGCGAGATGATCGCCCGCGAGATCATCGACCTGTGCGGCTACCGCGGGCCGATTCAGCGCCTGTGGCTGTCGGCGCTCAACGATGCGTCGATCCGCAAAGCGCTGGGTGCGCTCAAGCCGTCCGCCGAGACGCTGCCGCTGTATTTCTCCGCACTCGCCCGATCGCGCGCCGACTGGCTGATCGGCATGAACCTGAGCCGGCTGTTTACGCTTCTAGGTCGGCAGGCCGGCTACACCGGCGTGCTGTCGGTGGGGCGCGTGCAGACGCCGACGCTGAAGTTGGTCGTGGATCGTGATCGCGAGATCGCGCGATTCGTCTCCATGCCGTATTGGGCCGTGGATGTGCTGCTATCCCATGCCGGCCGGTCCTTCACCGCGAGCTGGATACCGCCCGAAGGCAGCACGGATGCAGCGGGTCGCTGCCTTCAGCAGCCGGTGGCGCAGCAGGCTGCGGATCGCATTCGCGCGGCACGCGATGCGCAGGTCGTGTCGGTGGACACCGAGCGCGTGCGCGAGGCACCGCCGCTGCCATTCGATCTGGGCACCTTGCAGGAAGTGTGTTCGCGTCAGCTCGGCCTCGATGTGCAGGAGACGCTGGACATCGCGCAGGCGCTGTACGAGACGCACAAGGCGACGACCTATCCGCGCAGCGACTCGGGATATCTGCCCGAAAGCATGCTCGCGGAAGTGCCGGCGGTGCTCGATGCACTGCTCGCCACCGATCCCAGCCTGCGGCCCTTGATCGGCCAGCTCGACCGCAACCAGCGTTCGCGCGCCTGGAACGACGGCAAGGTGTCGGCTCACCACGGCATCATCCCGACGCTGGAGCCCGCCAACCTGTCGGCCATGAACGAGAAGGAACTGGCCGTCTACCGGCTGATCCGCGCTCATTACCTCGCGCAGTTCCTCCCGCACCATGAGTTCGACCGGACGGTAGCGCAGTTCTCGTGCGGCAGTCAGTCGCTGGCGGCCGTGGGCAAGCAGATCGCCGTCACCGGCTGGCGCGAGGTGCTGGCGACGCCGGGGCCGGACGATGCCGACGGCGAGGATGCGCAGCGCAGCCAGGTGCTGCCGGCGCTGCATGCGGGCCTGTCCTGCCCGGTCGGCAAGGTGGATCTCAAGGCGCTGAAGACGCTGCCGCCCAAGCCCTACACGCAGGGCGAGCTGATCAAGGCCATGAAGACTGTCGCCAAGTTCGTGACCGACCCGCGGCTGAAACAGAAGCTGCGAGATACCACCGGCATCGGCACCGAGGCGACACGCGCCAACATCATCAACGGTCTGATCGGTCGCGGCTACCTGGTCAAGAAAGGCCGCGCCGTCCGCGCTTCCGACGCGGCATTCACGCTCATCGACGCGGTGCCCTCGGCCATCGCCGACCCCGGCACCACGGCGGTGTGGGAGCAGGCGCTGGACATGATCGAGGCCGGCCAGATGGCGCTGGACACCTTCATCGAGAAGCAGTCCGTGTGGGTCGGCCAGCTCGTGCAGCAGTACCGCGGCGCAACGCTCTCGCTCAAGCTGCCGCCGGCGCCGGCCTGCCCGCAGTGCGGCGCACCGATGCAGCAGCGCACGGGCAAGAGCGGCGCGTTCTGGTCCTGTTCGCGCTACCCGGACTGCAAGGGCACGTTGCCGATCGAGTCCCCGACGGGCCGGCGCAGCGCACCGCGCAAGCGGCGCGCTGCCTCCAAGGCGTCCTGATCCTCGCTTCCCCCTGCCGCGCCGGCCACTTCACTGGCGGCGAGGCAAACGTCCCGCACCGCGCGGGACTCCAAAGCGCGCGTCTCCTTCTGCAACGGTGTGCGCGCCCCGTCTGCCCGCCGTCGGGCGACGGGGCGAGAAGGTCATTGCTCCACGAATCGCGCCCGCCGCCATTCCCTTGATCGGTGTGCCTTGCCTCGGTCACGAGGGGCTTCCTGACGCCTTGCCGCCGCGCGAGCCGTGAGGAGGCCCCTTGGGCCGAGGGTATTCCGTGCCGGTGCCCGCCGGCGAAACATCGGGCTCCCTTTGTGTGTGGATGCACGCCAGAGGTTTCCGGCCCCAGCCACGAAACGGGCCGGGTGCGATTGCTGACGCAGCGAACGGCTTTGACGACGGCCTGCGCTGACGCAGCCCACAGGTGGTTTTCCATTCTCTTCAGCCGAAGGCCCGTGTGGCCTTCGGCGCCCTGGTCTTTGCCTTGTCCCGTGACGCGGGCCATTGCCCTAAAGCGGGCCGTCCGCGATTCGGTTTTCCCTGCGACGGCAGCCATGCTTCGCGCCCATCCTCACGCCATGCGTTGCTGACAGTCGTCAGCGGCATGCCCTGGCAGTCTCGGTCTTCAAGACTGCAACGCGGTTCGCCGCGTCGACCGATCCAGTCCGCTTCGCATCGCCCACCGCGGACGCTCGCCGGCCTGGCGACGATGCACTTTTCTCAACCACCCGAGGGGAACCCCATCCCCTGCGGGATGCGTGCTCCCCGACCCACCAAGGAGCACGGCATGTCTGAACCTTCCGCATCTTCCTCTGCAACCGCAGTGCGCAGTGGTGCGCTGGCGCTGACCTGGACCGGCAAGCGTTTGCCGCTACAGGTGCTGCGCAGCGCGGCCGGCCACTACATCGGCACACAAGACGACGAAGGACCGGTATCGCGGGAGTCCGTCGAGTATTTCCCGACCCACCTCGCAGCACAGCGCGCCCTGGATACCCATGCCTGGACACAGCGCGCTCACCCCTGATTCCCACCCTTCAAGGAGTTCTCTCATGAATCTGTCTTTACCCGAAGACGTGCTCGATCAGATGGCGCTGGAACAGGCGCACTTCGACGCTGCACCGCAGGCCTTCTTCGAGGCCTGGAAGCGCGGCGCGCAGATCGCCGGCCACGAGTGGTTCGGCGACGGCACACGCGAAGGTCTGCAGCGTGCCACCACCAAGTGGGACCTGCGGCCCAACATGCTGATGCTCAACGACGCCCTGGGCGTGCTGAGCAGCGGTCAACGCATGTTCCTGTCCGCGATGGTGAGCTTCTACAACTCCCGCGAGGGCGGCGCGATGCTCAAGCGTTGCGGCTTCGAGGGGCTGTCCGACTTCGGCGGCCTCGATCTGGAACGGCGCCAGGTCATCGCTGACCTCACGCTGCACTACAACGGCTGGTGAGCCGCGCCTGGCAACCCACCGTCTTTTCATCCCACCCCACGAGGGACATGCGTCCTCGTTCGGGGCCATGTCCCTCCTTCTTTTCGCAGGAGCGGCCATGTCCCGAATCACCATCTTCCACTGACCTGCACCGCCCGGCACCAGGGCGGCCCGACGCCGCGGCCGGCTGACCGGTTGCCACTTCATCCACTCGCTGGGGTTCAATCCCCGGCAGGGGATTGCCTCGGCCATCCTCTGCTGGAGGAATCCCATGTCCCATTCCAACAATCCCTTCGCCCGCGGCTACGATGGCCTGTCCGTGCAGCGGCTGCTGGCGATTTCCTACGACGACGACTGCCCGCTGAGCTACCTGCCGCTGCACGTCTCGCAGTCGCACCTGCCGGACAGCCAGGTCGAGCGCCATGCCTGCGTCTTCTGCGACGACTTCGCGCTGATCACCGAGGGCCAGAACGTGCCGCCCGAGCTGGACGCGCAGTGCCCCAGCCACGGTATCGCCCGAAACCTCGTCTACGCCGTCATGGCCGAAGAAGCCGGCCAGCCGCTGCACGTCGGCGATACCTACTCCGAGGAAGCCGCGCGCGAGGTGGTACGCCGCCTGCGCTTCGAGACCGGGTTCTACAGCCGTGCCTGGGAAATCAGTTCGGCGCACATCACCGAGGAGGCCGGTCGCTTCCTCGCCGAACTGGCGGACATCGCCACGCCGAGCGGTTTTCTGTTCGTGGCCTTCCGCATTCCCTACAGCCCGGCGGTCGGCGTGAAGCTGATCGCCACGCCCTGGACGGATGCGAACCTGCAGCATGTCGAGGGCATCACCGCCGAAGAGCTGCGGCAGGAGCACCGGGCCAAGGGCGTGCCGGAGTCCCTCGTGGAAGTGTTGCACCTGGCTGCGCTCGCCGACGTTCGCATGTTGGTGTTCGATGCCGACGCGCCAGTGCTGGACGGGCTGACGCTCTACGACGACGAGTAACCCGCAACCCATTCGAGCCCCCACGTCGGGGCTCTTCTTTTTCGCGGAACGCGGTGCCGGCGCATTGCCGATTCCCAACGGACGGTCGCCGCCATGTGCCGCACGCTGGCCGCATGTTCGCTGGCGTTGCCGGCAGCATGCCCAGGCAGTCGAGACCTTCAAGACTGCGGCGCGGTTCGCCGTGCTGGTTGCTTCGTTCTCCGGGCGCACCCGCGTCCATCCACCTCACCCTCAAGGGACAGACCTCCCTTGCGGGCGGGAGTCCCTTGGTTGCCACAAGGAGTCTCCCCATGGATACCCAAGCCATCCGCGCACAGATGCCGACGCTCGTTGTCGGTCATGTGCCTTCCAACGTCCGTTCGTTCAAATTCAACATCTTCGACGGCCAGCCCAAGGTTTCGACGCTGGGCTTTCACATCGACCCGAAGCCTTTCGAGGGCAAGGTCATCGCCACCACCGACGAGGCCATCGTCGTCAAGACGGGACGAGCCGAGTTCGCGGTGCTCGATCGCACGCTCGTGACCGAAGTGCCCGACGAGGGCGCCAAGGTGCAGGTCGAACCCTATGTCAGACGCCGCTTCGACGGTCAGCGGGCGGACACGCCCGAGGAGCAGACCGAGTTCACCGCCGACGGCCAGCCCTACACGGTGAAGCGGTTCGTGCTCGGGTCCGCACCGGCGAAGCTGCCGATCCCCGAGCCGCGCTGCCCCGAGCTGCAGGAACTGGTCGACCAACTGGAGCAGTTGCCCGCTCCCGACGGTTTCCGGCGCGTCACCCACATGCTGGTGGATGCCGGCGCGCGGGACATCACCTGGGTCGATCCGCTGCCCGCCGACATCATCCGCACGCCGCCGGCCATCGGCTTCACCGTCGCCACGACGAAGTTCCAGGGTCGCGTCACCGTGCTGTATGAGCGTGGCCTCGACCTCTACGCGGTGGAGCTGCACCGCGACGGCGAGCTGGTCGAACGGGTCGATGAGGTGTTCTTCGACACCCTCGGCGAGACGCTGGAACGGCTGATCGACGACGGGAGTTGGCGGCGCATCCGCGTGCAGTGCCTGTCGTGTCGTAAGGCTATCCGGCACTGATCTCACAGCAGCTTCCCGCCCTCGCGGCGGGAAGCCTCTTTTCCTGCCCCCTGGAGATCACACCCATGACTGTTCGATTCAAAGGCACGGAGCTGCGGCCCGTGCTCGCCGAAGCGGTGGCGAATCAATGCCGCGTCATCCTGGTCAAGGATCAGGGCGTGTACTTCCTGGCCGAGTGCGGCGAGCGCCGACCCGATGGTCGCCAGAAGACCATCGCCTATGCCGCTGGCTGCAACCCGGATGTCGATGCCTTCGATGACTGGTGGGAGCTGGCGCGCGCCGAGTTCGGTGGCGACGACTTCGGCGAGTTCTTCGATCCGCAGGAGGGCGTGTTTGCGCGCATCCTGCGCAGCGAGGACGACCTCGACGTGTCCGCCTCCGCGACACACCTATCGCTGCAGGCGGTTCCTCCCACGCCCAGCGGTAACTGACCGCCCATCCCTGGCCCCCGCTCCGGGGGCCTCTTTCTTCCCGGCAATGCGGACAGCCGCGAGTGCCGATTGCCGCTCGCCTGCGCGCCGTCCCGGCGCGACGCTTCCGGCCATGTTCCGCTGACGTCCGTCAGCGACATGCCCAGGCAGCCACGATCTTCAAGGCTGCGACGCGGTTCCGACCGTGTAGATCACCCCAGTTCGCACCGGCATCCATGCGCGAACGGCCATCGGTTCTCGATGGCGATGCCACCAAGCTGTTCCTTCAACCCACGCGGGGGTTCCACACCTTCCCCGCCTGGGTCGGGTGTGTCTCCGCCTCATTGTTCTCAGGAGATTCACCATGACCACTTCCACCGACAAGTCCTACTTCGATCTGCACATCACCGGCCTCGGGTATCTCAATCGCATCCGCGAAGTGAAGCCCAAGAAAGGCGATGCGTTCCTGGCCTGCGACATCGCGGCCCTGAACGGTCCCAGCGATGACGTCTCGTACGTGCGTTTCGACACGCGCGTATCGGGATCGGAAGCGCAGCACCTGGTGCGCCGCTGCATTCAGGCGGTCGACGCCGAGAAGAAGGTGATGATCGGCTTCCGCCTGGGCGACCTGTGGACCGACACCTTCACCTACTCCAAGGGCAAGCGTGCCGGCGAGCAGGGGGTGAGCCTCAAGGCCCGCCTGCTGTTCGTCAGTTGGATCAAGGTCGACGGCAAGCTCGTCTACAAGGCCGAACCCAAGCCGACCGAGACCGACGAGCGGGACCCGGAAGTCCCTGTGACGTCCGACGCGCCCGCCGCGCAGCAAGCCTCGGCACCGGAGCCTTCCAAGCCCCTCGCCGATGCTGCCGACGACGCTGCCGATGCCCCCGCATTGGCCGTTGCCGAGTCGTTCTGATCCGCAAGGCCCCATCCCCGGGGCCTTGTCTTCTCTTCGTCAGCAGGAGACCTTCATGATCACCATCCCCGGCCAACTGGCCATCAAGACCATCCACGGCAGGAACGGCGACTTCAACGTCGGCCGCCTGGCGACCTCGATCGGCGAGTTCGTCGTGAAGAACGCCGAGCTCGATCAGTACCGCGAGGGCAAGTACGACGGTGATTTCGTCATCGTCGAGATTCGCCCCTCCACGTACAACGCCAACGGCCGCATGGTCATCGAGATCCGCGCCCATCTGGGCGGGATGACGCTGTCCAACATCGACGCCCTAAGCCGCGACGAAGCCCGCCGGCTGAGTCCGCAGGAAGTCGATCCGATCGACGAGGAAGCGCAGGCGCCCGTGCCGGCAACGCCCCCGGCCAAGCCGAAGGCGAAGCCGCGCAGTCCGCGCGATCCCCTGGTCGATACCACGCCGTTCGGCAGCGAACCGGCTCCCGTGTCCGCTGCGGCCTCGGCCGAGGCAGACGACGCGGCGCTGTTCGGTGCCTTGTGGCCCCTGGGCGAGACCGTGAAGCTCGATGCGACCGTGGATCGTCGTGTGCTGCGTCAGCAGCGAGACCGTCTCGACAAGCTGGGCTACGAGTTCGCTCCGTTGTCCCAGGACTGGCACCTCAAAGCTGCCTGATCCATCCGCCGCCTTGCGCGGCATACCGCCGCCCGCCGGGGTTCTCCCCCGACGGGGAGGGCTCCGGCCTTTTCTTCAAGGAGACCCTCATGGGCTGGACCTTCGTTCGTCAGACGCGCGATCAGATGATCCGCGAGCTGCTCGCTCCGCAGGCGTCCGAACGCGCTTGCTGCGAAGTCATCGACCACACGCTGGACGGCGACGTTCTGTGGACCGTGGTTCGCGTCACCGCCAGGCAGGCGGGCGTCATGGGCCTCGCGGCCGGTGAGTCCATCTGCTACATCGGCTGCCATCTGCTGGAAAGCGCGGGCCTCGAGTGGGGCTACAAGTCCCTCGATGAGTCCGTGCATCCGTACTACTACTCGTGCCCGCTGCGCTATCTCGACATGGCGCCGGTGCAAAGCCCCGAGTGGCGCGAGCGGGTTCACCGCTTCCACGCGGGCCGCGCTGTCTAGCGGCACGCATCTTCCTTCACCCAACCGGGGCGAGCATGGCCCCGCGGGCTGTGGTTGCTCCTTCATTTCCAAGAGGACATCACCATGCCTGCACCTTCTTCCACGAAACCGCTGTACCGCATCGACGAATGCCCCGACCTCATGGCCGACGGTTGCGTCGGTGACGAGCAGGACAATCTCGTCTTTCTGTCGATCTGGGCGCGCGACACCGCCGTTCAGGAGTTCCTCGCCCGCCTGACCCTCAGCCGGGATGAACAGGGACTGGATCAGTTCCACGTCATCACCGAGCAGGGCGCATCCATCCCGGTCTTCGTCGGCAACGTCGAGAACCTAGAAAAGCGCATCACCCGCGCCTATCGGCGAACGCTGTTCGGTTCGCTGACGAATGTGTGGCTGTTCGATCGTCGCTGCGTGAAGCCAGACAAGGCCAACGCCAGCGCGCTGGCGCTTCTGCCCAGGGATTCCGCTCACCGGCTCGACCGGCTGTGGACGCTGGTGCAGGACACCTGCCCGCTGCCACTGCTCGACCACTGGCGCGACACCGTGCTGGAGCTGTTGCAGACACGGCGGATGCTGACCGGTCTCCCCTTGGCCCTCGGGCCGCTGGAAGGGCATCGGCTGGCCCTCGATGTCCCGGCGCTGACGAAGGCGTTGGGCGAGCTGATCCGCAACGGCACCCTCGGCGCCACGCAGTACGAACTGGCCGCGAACGCACCGCTTCGGCGTGTGGCGTGAGCCATCCCAACGGGCATGCGCGCCGCGCGTGCCCGCCTTCCCTCATCCATCATCAGGAGTAATCCATGGCACTCATGTTTCCGCGCCTGGCGCGCAATTTCATCCGTAACGGCTACTTCCCCACCGACGAGCCGACGCTGGAGCGGGCCTTGTCCGCACTGGCGCCGTCTCCCGGCTCCATGTCCATCCTCGATCCCTGCGCCGGCGAAGGCGTGGCGATTGCCGAAGCGGCCCACGCCCTCGGGCGCGAGCAGGTCCAGGCCTTCGCCGTCGAGTACGACGCCGAGCGGGCCCGCCACGCACGGCAACTGGTCGATCGCTGCATCCACGGCGACTTGATGGACATGCTGATCTCGCGCCAGTCCTTCGGGCTGTTGTGGCTGAACCCGCCGTATGGCGACCTGAGCAAGGACGTGAACGGCAACATCGGCTATCAGGGCCAAGGCCGTGCGCGGCTGGAAAAGCTGTTCTATCAGCGCGCGCTGCCGCTGCTGCAGTACGGCGGCGTGCTGATCTTCGTCGTGCCGTCCTACGTGCTCGACGCCGAGCTGGTCGGATGGCTGACGCGCCACTTTGCCGACCTGCGCATCTACCGTGCGGTCGAAACGCAGTTCAAGCAGGTGGTGATCTTCGGTCGCAGGATTCGTCAACGCGACCAGGCATCGGATTCGGTCAAGGCCACCCGCGGTCTGCTGCTGCAGATCGGACAGGGCGACGCCGAAGCCGAGGAACTGCCGCTCGAATGGCCGTTCCTGCCGTACACCGTCCCTGCCAGCCCGGCCGAGCCTGAGCACTTCTATCGCGTGACGATGGAGCCCGAGCAGTTCGCCGATGAAGTCGGCCGGCTGCAAGGACTCTGGCCGGCGCTCGATACCCACCTGGGCGCCGCGCAGCAATCGCTGCGTCCGCCCGCGCGGGCCTTGTCGCACTGGCATCTCGCCCTGGCCTTGGCCGCAGGCGCGATCTCCGGCGTGGTGACGTCCAAGAGCGGGCGCGTGCTCGTCGTCAAAGGTGATACCCACAAGGAGAAGATGCTCCAGACGGAGTACACCGAGCGCGACGACGGCTCCGTGGCCGAGACGCGCATCCTCACCGACAAGTTCGTGCCGGTCATTCGTGCATGGGACTTGACGCTGGGCTCGCCCACGTGGGGCGAAGTGCTGACTATCCGCTGATCGCTGTTCCCTGACGGTTCACCGTCGCTTTCATCCACCCACCGGGGTCACGTTGCCCCGATGGGGTGCCGTGGCCCCATCTTCCAGAAGGAGATACCACCATGGCACTCGCAGTCCTCAACCTCGCGTCCCAAGCACGCTTTTCGCCCGGGCAGGTGGTCATGACCGCCGGCGTCGACGAGCTGGTCCGACAAGGCCGGCTCAACCCCACGCCGTACCTGCGCCGCCATCTTCATGGCGAATGGGGCGACCTGAGCGACAGCGATCGGCGGCAGAACGACGCCGCGCTGAAGTCCGGCGAGGATCGTCTGTTCTCGTCCTACCAGGTCACGCGCGACCTGAAGCTCTGGATCATCACCGAATGGGATCGCAGCGTCACGACGCTGCTGCTGCCCAGCGAATACTGATCCGCATCCAGCGGTCTCGCGCCGCTTCATTCTTCCCACCCCGGGGCATGTCACCGCCCCGTGGGGGAGGTGCATGCCCCATTTCTTTGGAGCATCACCATGTCCATCGTTCTCGAAACCGTTCCCTCTACCGCTGATGACGCGCCTGTGCAGGGCGACCTGCTCGAAGCGGCCGCTTCACCCCTCACGCTCAGCCTGCAGGACTTCGTATCGGAGTTCGGCGACGAACTGCTCGATTCGCTCAACCGCGCCAATCCTCCGGTCTACACCGGCCAGGTGCGGGTGCATCGGCAACTGATCCTCGCCGCGCTCAAGCGCAAGCTGTTCCCGGCGCAAGCCGATGTGGTCCATGCCGTCACCGAGCTGTTGGTCGATCGTGGCGAACGCGCCGCGATCGTCAATGGCGAGATGGGCTGCGGCAAGACGACGGTGGGTATTGCCACCGCCGCCGTACTCAATGCCGAAGGCTACCGCCGTACCTTGGTTCTGTCTCCGCCGCACCTGGTCTACAAGTGGCGGCGCGAAATCCAGGAGACGGTGGCCGGCGCCAAGGTCTGGGTGCTCAATGGCCCGGACACGCTGGTCAAGCTGCTGAAACTGCGCGAGCAGTTGGGCGTGCCGGCGCAGGGCCAGGAGTTCTTCGTCCTGGGCCGCGTGCGGATGCGGATGGGGTTCCACTGGAAACCTGTCTTCGTTCGCCGGCGCACGCCTCACGGCGACGTGGGGGCCTGCCCAGATTGCGGGCATGTCATCACCGACCTCGACGGCGAGCCGATCAACCCGGTCGAACTCGAAGCCGAGGAGTCCCGCCGCAAGTGCAGCCACTGCCGTGCACCGCTGTGGTCGTTGATCCGTCCGAGAGGCCTGTCCGCCAGCGACCAGTCCTCGACCGTGCTCAAGGCACTGAAGCGTATTCCAACCATCGGGGAAGTCACCGCGCAGAAGCTGATGCAAAAGTTCGGTGACGCCTTCCTCGCGTCGATGCTCGGGGACAACATCCACGAGTTCATCAACCTGATGGATGGCAACGGCGAGCTGGTCTTCTCGGACCGGCAAGCCCATCGCATGGAACGTGCGATGGCCAACATGGAGTTCGGCTTCGGCGAGGGCGGCTACCAGCCGTCCGAGTTCATCAAGAGGCAGCTTCCCCAAGGCACGTTCGACCTGCTCATCGCCGACGAGGCGCATGAGTACAAGAACGGCGGTTCCGCACAGGGCCAGGCCATGGGGGTGTTGTCGGCCAAGGCGCGCAAGACGCTGCTGCTCACCGGCACGCTGATGGGCGGCTACGGCGACGACCTGTTCCACCTGCTGTTCCGAGCCCTGCCGGGGCGGATGATCGAAGACGGCTACCGGCCGACGAAGAGCGGCAGCATGACGTCGGCCGCGATGGCGTTCATGCGCGATCACGGTGTCTTGAAGGACATCTATTCCGAGAGCACTGGCACGGCGCACAAGACGGCCAAGGGCACCAAGGTATCGGTGCGCACGGTCAAGGCGCCGGGCTTCGGTCCGAAGGGCGTGCTGCGTTGCGTCCTGCCGTTCACGGTCTTCCTCAAGTTGAAGGACATCGGTGGCAACGTGCTGCCGCCCTACGACGAGGAGTTCCGCGAAGTCGCGATGGACACGGCGCAGGCCGCGGCCTACCGCGATCTGGCGGGTCGGCTGACCCAGGAGCTGAAGCAGGCCCTGGCGAAGCGCGACACGACGCTGCTTGGTGTAGTCCTCAACGTGCTGCTGGCCTGGCCGGACTGCTGCTTCCGGTCGGAAACCGTGGTGCATCCGCGCACGCGCAACACCTTGGCGTTCGTTCCGGCTCAGTTCAACGAGCTGGAGGTGATGCCCAAGGAACGCGAGCTGATCGAGATCTGCAAGCAGGAGAAGGCAGAAGGGCGCAAGACCCTGGTCTATTCGGTCTACACCGGCACGCGCGACACCACGTCGCGTTTGAAGGTGCTGCTGGAGCAGGAAGGCTTCAAGGTGGCGGTACTGCGCGCGAGCGTGGATGCCTCCCGCCGCGAAGACTGGATCGCCGAGCAGTTGGACCGCGGCATCGACGTGCTCATCACCAATCCCGAGCTGGTGAAAACCGGCCTGGACTTGCTGGAGTTCCCGACCATCGTGTTCCTCCAGTCCGGCTACAACGTGTATTCGTTGCAGCAGGCCGCCCGGCGCTCATGGCGCATCGGCCAGAAGCAGCCGGTGCGCGTGATCTACCTCGGCTACGCCAACTCCTCGCAGATGACCTGCCTGGGGTTGATGGCCCGGAAGATCATGGTGTCGCAGAGCACGTCGGGCGACGTGCCCGAGTCCGGACTCGATGTCCTGAACCAGGACGGCGACTCGGTGGAGGTGGCACTGGCACGGCAGCTTGTCACGGTCTGATCCATGTGCTCATGCCGGCGGCCCCTCGGGGTCGCCGGCTTCCTTCCACGGCCCTTCGGGGCCGTTTTTCTTGGGCGTATGACAGTCCATGGCGCCGCCCTCCATGTATTCGGGCGGGCGTCAGTGCGTTTTGTTTGCTGCCCGCAGGCCAAGCGGCGGCGATGGTGAGCGCTCCGTGTTCCAGGGAAGCGCCCTCCATGCAACCATCCATCCGCGCTGTTCACCGCCTGGCCCTCGCCGCTGGCTTGCTGGCCGGCAGCCTGTTCGCCGTCGGCTGCGCCACGACCGCCGCGCCGTCTGCGCCAGCGGTGCCGGCCGCATCGCCAACCGCCGTCGCGCCGGAGCCGGGTTTCGTTCCGGTGGCCCGCTACGGCCGCTACACCCTGGTCGAGCTGGTGCCGGAACCTGCGCAGCGTGATCTCTTGCAACAGGCGGTGGAGGTCTCGATTCCGCCCATGCTCGATGCCAGCGTGGGCGATGCCATGCGCCATGTGCTCCTGCGCTCGGGCTACCGGCTCTGCGATGCGCCCGAGGCCGCCGCGCTCTACGCGCTGCTGCTGCCCGCCGCACACCTGCGCCTGGGCCCGCTGATGCTGCGCGATGCCTTGCTGACCCTTGCCGGCCCCGCCTGGGAGCTGTCGGTCGATGACGTGACCCGCCAAGTCTGCTTCAGCCGGCACGGTGCTCCCGCCTTCCTTTCCGCCAACCCGCCCGGCACCGCCACGTCCGTGCCGGACGCAGATCGGCCCGAGGAGATGCAGCCATGACCTTTCCCCAAGCGCCATCCGAGCGCAATTCCCGCACGCGCTGGCTCAAGATCGCCGCGGCCTTCTGGCTGCTGCTCATCAGTGCTGTAGCACTCATCAACAGCGTCGGCCTGTCGCGGCTCGCCGAACAGACCCAGAGCAGCGCACAGGATGCGCAGGTCAAGGCGCTGGGCCTGCGCGTGGCCGATCTCGAACGACAGGCCGATGCGGACAAGCGCCGGCCGGCGCCGATCAGCCAGGCCGAATTCGCCAACGGGCGGCAGGCGCTGGACGAACGGATGACGCGCCTCGAAGAGGCCGACGAGGCGAGGGCCCTGGCCGTCGACCTGCAGACGCTGCAGGCGCGCGTGAACGGAATCCAAACCCGCCTGGAGAAGACCAGGCAGGTGGCATCCGCCGCTCGCCCGCACGCTCCGCTTGCGACGAAGCCCAAGGTGCCGGAGCCGCCGTTCCGGGTGCTCGGCGTGGAGCTGCGCGGAGGCGAGCGCTTTCTGTCGATCACCTCCACCGCCGCGGACTCGCTCGCGGGCGCCCGGCTGCTGCGCGAGGGCGATGCCGAGGGCGGCTGGCAACTGCGGTCTATCGAGGCGCAGGCGGGCGTGTTCCAGGTGAACGGCCAGACGCAGCGCGTCGCGGTGCCGTAGGAGGTGTCATGACCCCCACGCTCACTTCGTTCGCTGCCCCCCGGGGGGGCTTCAGCCTCCTTGAGGCGGCTCGGCGGAGGCTGACCATGAACCTGCGGCCGTTGCTCGCTGCCGTCGTCCTGTTCGCCGCTTTCGGCGCATCCGCCCAGCCGGCCCCGGTGACGAACTCGCGCATGGTGCCCGCCCAGGTGCAGCCGGGCGCCGAGGCCGCGCTCGACGAGAGGCAGGCACGGGAATGGGGGCTTCAGCCCGAGGAGTGGGCACGTTACCGACAACTGATGCAGGGGCCGCTCGGGGTCTATTCGCCCCAGCTCGATCCGCTCACGGCGCTGGGCATCGAGGCCCGCAGCGAGGAGGAGCGCAGGCGCTACGCAGAGTTGCAGGTGCAGGCCGAGGCCCGGCGCGTCGGCAAGACGCTGGCCTACCAGCGCGCCTACGACGCGGCGTGGCAGCGCCTGTTTCCCGGCCAGCCGCGCGTGAGCCTGCCCGGCGCCAAGGCGCAGGGTGCCGGCAACACCGGCTCCGGGCGCCTGGCGGTCTTCGTCAAGACCGACTGCGCACCGTGCGCGCAGCGCGTGCAGCAGTTGCAGGCGGCCGGTACGGCCTTCGATCTCTACATGGTCGGCAGCCGTCAGGACGACGCGCGCATCCGGCAGTGGGCCACCCAGGCGGGCATCGACCCGGCCAGGGTGCGCGCCCGCACCATCACGCTCAACCACGATGCGGGGCGCTGGCTGTCGCTCGGCCTGCCCGGCGATCTGCCGGCCGTGGTGCGCGAGGTGAACGGCCAATGGCAGCGGCAATAGGTACTCCGGGCCGGAAGCGTCGGCCATCCGGCATCGCCATCCGCTGCGCCAGCGCCGCGCTGTTGCTCGCCACCGGCGGCTGGGCGTTGGCCGCCCTGGCGCGGGAAGTGCCGCCGCCGGCCTATCAACTGGCGGCACATCGTGCAGACGTGCCGGCGACGGTGCTGTACGCGGTGGCCTTGCAGGAGAGCGGCGCCATGCTGCGCGGGCGCCTGATCCCCTGGCCGTGGACGCTGAACGTCGCCGGCACGCCACAGCGCTACGCCACCCGCGCCGAGGCCTGCGCGGGGCTGCGCCGGGCACTCGCCCGCACGCCGGCCAATCGCATCGACGCCGGCCTCGGCCAGGTCAATCTCGGCTACCACACGCATCGCTACACGCAGCCCTGCGAGCTGCTGGACCCGTACCGCAACCTCGCCATTGCTGCGGAAATCCTGCGCGAACAGCACATGCCGGGCGAGGACTGGCTGCTTGCCATCGGCCGCTACCACCGGCCCGCCGGCGGGGCACCCGCGGCGCGCTACCGGCGCAGCGTGCATCGGCACCTGACCCGCGTGCTCGACCCCGGCGTTCCCGTTCCAACCCTCCAGGCCACCACGCCATGAACCACATCGTCCACATCGCCGCCATCGGGCTGCTGTCCACGACCACCGTCTTTGCGCAGACCGCCTCCGCGCCGCTGATCGTCGTCGAAGATCGTGGCGGCGCCTCCGCGCTGCCGTACTACCGGCCGCTGAATCCCCAGCCGGACAAGGCCACGCCGCCGGCCCCGATGCCAGCCCCGCGCGCGGGCAACACGGCCGACGCCGAAGCCGCCATGCTGCCGGTGCGCTCGACGGAACTGTCGCCGGGCGACGTGCAGCGCCGCGTCATCCGGGCGCCGGGCCTGACGGCGCTGTTCCTGATCGGCGACGACGAGCGGTCGCGCGCCTGGCTGCGGCAGCGGCAGGCGGCGCTGCGAGAGCTGCAGGCCGTGGGCCTGGTGGTCAACGTGGAATCGGCGACGGCACTCGCAGAACTGCGCCGCTTGGCTCCCGGCCTGACCCTCTCGCCGGCCTCCGGCGACGACCTGGCCCAGCGCCTGGGCCTGCGCCACTACCCGGTGCTCATCACGTCCACCGGCGTCGAGCAGTAGGTGCGCAAATGGCCCAACCGCATGCGGTCGAGGTGCTGCTGCGGCCAGCGGTGGAGCTTTACACCGTGGCGGTCTGCACCGGCGCCGCGATTCTGTGCTTGGTGGCACCGTGGTCGCTCGCGCTGAACCCGCTGCTCGGCCTGGGCTCGGCGCTGGCCTTCCTGACCTTCGGCGCGATTCGCCTGCGCGATGCCGGGGCGATCCTGCGCTATCGCCGCAACATCCGCCGCCTGCCGCGCTACGTGATGACCAGCCGCGACGTGCCGGTGAGTCAGCAACGGCTGTTCGTCGGCCGGGGCTTTCGCTGGGAGCAGCGGCACACGCACCGGCTGATGCAGACCTACCGGCCGGAGTTCCGCCGCTATGTCGAGCCGACGGCGATCTACCGGGCCGCCCGGCGGCTGGAGGAGCGGCTTGAGTTCGCGCCGTTTCCCGTCTCGACGCTGGCGCGCGCGCTGGCCTGGGACAGCCCGCTCAACCCAGCGCGGCCGCTGCCGCCCGTCGGCGGAATGCCGCGCCTGCATGGCATCGAACCGCACGAGGTCGACGTCACCCTGCCGCTGGGCGAGCGCGTCGGCCACACCCTGGTGCTGGGCACCACGCGCGTGGGCAAGACGCGGCTGGCCGAGTTGTTCATCACCCAGGACATCCGCCGCAAGGTCCGCGGCGAGCACGAGGTGGTGATCGTCTTCGACCCCAAGGGCGATGCGGACCTGTTGAAGCGCATGTATGTGGAGGCCAAGCGCGCCGGGCGCGAAGGCGAGTTCTACGTGTTTCATCTGGGCTGGCCGGACATCTCGGCGCGCTACAACGCGGTGGGCCGGTTCGGGCGGATCTCCGAGGTAGCCACGCGCATCGCCGGACAGCTCTCGGGCGAAGGCAACAGCGCCGCGTTCCGCGAATTCGCCTGGCGCTTCGTCAACATCATCGCGCGCGCCCTGGTTGAGCTGGGGCAGCGGCCGGACTACCTGCTGATCCAGCGCCACGTCATCAACATCGACGCGCTGTTCATCGAGTACGCCCAGCACTACTTCGCCAGGAACGAGCCGAAGGCCTGGGAGGTCATCGTCCAGCTCGAAGCGAAGCTGAACGACAAGAACATCCCGCGCAACATGATCGGGCGCGAGAAGCGCGTGGTGGCCCTCGAACAGTACCTGTCCCAGGTGCGCATCTATGACCCGGTGCTCGACGGCCTGCGCAGCGCCGTGCGCTACGACCGGACGTACTTCGACAAGATCGTCGCTTCGCTGCTGCCGCTGCTGGAGAAGCTCACCACCGGCAAGATTGCGCAACTGCTCGCACCGAACTATTCCGACCTGTCCGACCCGCGGCCGATCTTCGACTGGATGCAGGTTATCCGCAAACGCGCGGTGGTCTACGTGGGGCTGGATGCGCTGTCCGACGCCGAAGTCGCGGCGGCGGTGGGCAACTCGATGTTCAGCGATCTGGTCTCGGTCGCCGGCCACATCTACAAGTTCGGCATCGACGACGGGCTGCCCGGCGCCGCGGCGGGCGCCAAGATTCCGATCAACGTCCACGCCGACGAATTCAACGAACTCATGGGCGACGAGTTCATTCCGATGGTCAACAAGGGCGGCGGTGCCGGCGTGCAGGTGACGGCCTACACGCAGACCTTGAGCGACATCGAGGCGCGCATCGGCAATCGTGCCAAGGCCGGCCAGGTGGTCGGCAACTTCAACAACCTGTTCATGCTGCGCGTGCGCGAGACCGCCACCGCCGAGCTGCTGACGCGACAACTGCCCAAGGTCGAGGTGTACGCCACGGCACTGATGAGCGGCGCCACCGACAGCTCCGATCCGCACGGCAATACCGCGTTCACGTCCAACACCCAGGACCGCATCAGCACGACCAGCGTGCCGTTGATCGAGCCGGCGCATGTCGTGGCGCTGCCCAAGGGGCAATGCTTCGCGCTGATCGAGGGCGGCAACCTCTGGAAAGTCCGCATGCCGCTGCCGGCACCCGACTCCGACGAAGCCATGCCGAAGGATCTGCAGGAGCTGGCCGGCTACATGCGACAGCACTACGTCGAGGCAGGAGACTGGTGGGAGAACCAAGGCATCCCCGGCCTGCAGGACAAGGCGCTGCCCGACGACCTGCTGGACGACTTCAAGCAGATGGCCGCGGCCGAAGAGGCCGAAGCATGAGCGATCCGGCCGTCGCGGCCCAGCGCCAGCAGCAAAGACAGCAAGGCCTGATCGCCGGCCTGGTCACGCTGCCGTTCCGCTTCTTCGGCGTGCTGTGCGGCGCGCTGCTGCTGTGCATCCTGATCGAATGCGTCGGCATGTACTTCTTCTGGCCCGATCAGGGCTGGCGCCACGCGCAGGGCATGCTGCACTACGAGCTGGATCAGCTCTCCACGCATTTCACGCGCAGCGCGCTGGTGCAGGAGCCGGGGCGCACCGCGCACCGGCTGGTCGAGCAGGGCTACGACTGGCTGTTCGTGAAAAGCGGTCTGCTGGACTGGATACGCGACGCCTCGGCGCAGGCCAGTGCCGGCAGCCATCGCCCGACCAAGGATTTCCGCTACTACATCGGCTTGCTCTACGTGAACGTGGAGAGCTACCTGATCGCGGCGGCCTACACGACGCTGGTCTTCCTCGTGCGGCTGCTGGTGCTGTGCCTGACCCTGCCGCTGTTCCTGATGGCCGCCTTCGTCGGCCTGGTGGACGGCCTGGTGCGCCGGGACATCCGCCGCTTCGGCGCGGGACGCGAATCGGGGTTCATCTATCACCGCGCCAGGGCCAGCCTGATCCCGCTGGCCGTGCTGCCGTGGGTGACTTACCTGGCACTGCCGGTCAGCGTGAACCCGCTGCTGATCCTGCTGCCCAGCGCCGCACTGCTCGGCGTGGCGGTGTGCATCGCGGCGGCGACGTTCAAGAAGTACTTGTGAAACACCCAGGAGCGTCACTCACGCCGGTTCAGTGGGGCGAACGCGCAGCGGTGCGCCGGGCGCACTGTTGCGCGTGTACCGGCTGGGCTGCGAACTGACCGGGGGATTCTTTCGCTAATTTCGCCGGACAAAATCAGCCGCAAGTGCTTGTCACGGCACTAATTTCACTGGTTCCGCTAGTTTCTCCTTGTGCTTTCGTCGAGTGCTGTACCATCTGAAATCAGCAGGGGTTGCCCAAGGCACGCGGCGCGACTCGCACCTACAGCTTCGGAGGCAGGCCAGATGCAGCAGCTGCGATGCTACGGCGACGACAGAAACAATGGGTTCTGCGTGCATTGCGGCGGGCCAAGCGAAACCGTCGATCACGTCCCGTCGAAAGTTCTCTTGGATGAGCCGTATCCAGAGAATCTCATGGCGGCTCCGGCGTGCCGTGAATGCAACAACGGCCTTTCACTCGACGAAGAATATCTGGCCTGTTTGCTCGAATGTGTCATCGCCGGGGACATCGCACCCGAAAAACTGCACAGGGCCAAGATTGGCCGTATCTTGCGTGCGAACTCCTCGCTGTTGACCCGATTGCAGCGGGCACGCACAGATGGTGCAGAAGGCCCTGTCTGGGCAGCCGAAAACGACCGCGTGAGTCGCGTCATCCTCAAATTGGCTCGATGTCATGCCGCATTCGAACTCAACGAGCCACAACTCCACGAACCATCACGCCTCGGATTCAAGCCGCTGTCGCTCATGACGGAAAAAGAGCGCACCGCATTCGAAAGCGATGACGACGCGTTCGATGTCTGGCCGGAAGTCGGGAGCCGTGCGATGCAGAGGCTGCTTGTGGCGGGCACCGACACTTTCACCGAGGGATGGTTGGCCGTGCAAGAAGGAAACTATCGCTTCCATACCAGCCAAGCCAATGGGCTGACCGTGAAAATCGTCCTTCGGGAATATCTCGGCTGCGAAGTCGTCTGGGACTGATCCGGCAGGACGCATTCGTTTCGGCAGGCAGATGGATTTCGAAGTAGCGATTCAGACGGGTGAAACCGTCTTCGTGTCTACCAGCGCCTGCAAATGGTCTAGTAGCAGCTTGGGAATCTGCCCGCCGGTGAGAAGCACACCGGCCTCCATGTTCTGCTCCATCGCGTGGCCGGTCAGGTTGGCGCTGGTGATGAAACACATCTTGCCATCGGCAACGGCGACTTTGGCGTGAACGCGCCCGTCAGAGAACGGGGCGGCTTTGTCTCGCCAGGAATAAAGCCTCGCAGCGGAGACCAGCGTGCTCATCTTGCCAATCGCGTCAAACGAGATGCTGCCGCCGTGGTCCTGAGACAATTCGAGCAGCATGGAGATGACCACTCCGCGATCACTTGCCGCATTCAGCGCCTTGACGATGGTCGAGACGTTGTAGGCCACGAAGCTGGTGATGAACAGGGTCTGCTCAGCGGCGTTGATGACCTGCAGTAGCGTCTGCTCGGTTCGTCGAGCCGAGACGAAGGGTGTCGTCGGTCCCGTCCACACGAGTTCGGTGGATTGTTGATTCGTAGCCTTGGTGAAAACATGGCCGGCGGCGAGCAGCATCGATGCAAGCTCATCGGCGCTGACCTCACTGGCTCGCCAAGCATCGATGAGCTGATCCACAACCTCAGCAGCAACGGGGGTGCTGACCACGCCCGACAGCGCACCGGCTGCTTTGCTGGCATCGGTCCGACGAATCCGGCTAGCTATGGCCTGTACCTTCTCAGGAGAGACCAGACAGACCACGGCTGCGACGGCGTCCAAGAGCCTCTCCATGTCACAAGCCCTTGAAGAAAGCCGCGTCGATACGTTCCAGGGTCGGAACCAGCAATGACCGATCCAGGTAGCGATTGCCGCGCTCGCAGGAGGTCTCAGCCACCAGGCTACAAGCGTGGCACGCCGCAGCATGAAGTGAGCGATCTTTCTCGGGATCGTGCTCGGAGCAAAGCGGGTCAGAGGAGCAGATCTTCGAGCGATTCAAGGCTTGCTCCAATAGGCGACCCAGATTCTCCGGCTTGCCGAGATCGACGAGACCGCCCAGCGTTCCATCGGAGTCCGCCGCTGCCGTGTAGATGAGGATACCGGCCTGCGGACTCTCGCCCGAGGTGTCGGCATAGATTCGCTCGCGGATACTCGCTGCGTTGTAGCCGCACTCCAACGCCAGCTCACGAATCAGCAAGTGCGATAGCGTGTGGAGCATGGCGTAGCGAATGCCGGGGTAGCCCTCGTCAGGATCGAGATGACGTGAATTGCGCCATCCCCTGTGGCCGCCCCGGAGCATCTTGTCGACCTGCGCGACGGCAGGTAGTGCTTCCCAAGCGACGAGCGCCGGTTCATCGAACTGGATGAAGATACCCTCACCATGTACCTGGTTCGCGGGAACCCAATCCGGTTTGCTTCGTGAGAGGTTGGCCATCTGGGGCCGTTCGTTCGGGTCGCCAGTTTCTTCGGGCGCCTCCACCCGAGTAAAACCGAGCAAGGCATTGACCTCTCGCAGTCGCTCCAGAAGCAGCACTCTGCCGATGTGCTTCGCAAAAGCCGGTGGCGTGCCGACCTTCTTGCTCATGAAGTGCGGGTAGTCCGTGGGCGGATTCGCTTCTGTCAGCACGTCCCATTCGGGGCCCTTGATATCGGCCTCACCCACGACCTCCTGTACGCCACCGCTACGGTGCGCCTCGATAGCCGACCAGATCGACGCCGCAGGATATTTGTCGATCCCTGGCAGCGCTCCGGTCTTTTTAAGCGTCTTCGCCGTCACCAACACTTCCGCTTCGGACTCCAGCTCTTCAAAGAACTCCCAGCCATCCTGGATCAGTTGACTGAGTGGGTCCTTGGTCTGGGGAATCGCGAGCGCCGAAAGTGTGATTGGGAACCAACTGTTCGTGGCGCCCAACAGAACCGCCCGCGCTTCCTCGTCACATTCGTTGTCGAAGTGGTCGAGGTGGGGATGTCGTCCTCGGCAACCCGGCAGATTCTCTTTTCCGGCCTTGCCGAAGGCGTGGGCCATGCTCCTCGACGCACCACACGTATCGCATTTCGCCCATAGATTCTCCGTCTGCAGCGAGGCGCCGCTCTCGAAGAAGCGTAGCGTGCCCTTGCATGAACTGTTTCCACCGTGGACGAAGTAGTGCCAAGGGAAGTCGTCGAGGTGACCATCGCGACAGGCCAACAGGAAACGTGCCGGTACGGCATCGGCGTCCTTGGCGGGTTGATCGCCCTTCGAACCCCGACATCCTTTGTGGACGAACCGGGTTCGCTCGGGCCTGAAGCGGTTCTCCTTGATCTCGAACAGTCCGGCATCGAAGGGGGACAGCAGGCCGCATTTCACGCAGCGCATCCAGCGCGGGAATGGCCGGACGGGAACGCCGATGTTGGCCTCGGCCGACCAGACATCGACGAGCTCGCTTTTCTGGAACGGCGGCATCCGCAAGTTCTCGACCTGTGCTCCAAGCACCTTCCGAACGGCGGCCAGCAGTCTGGCTTCCTGGATCGGTTGGCAGCGGTCCTTTTCCCATCGGTCGATGCCAAGCGTCACGACGGACAGGCTCGGCAGATCGATCAACGCCCCTGGCCCGTAGGTCCAGAGCAACTGGCTGGGTCTTACTTCTCCGACTGGAGTCTTATTACTCGTCGTCATGTTCAGTCCTCATCCTTCGTCGCGGGACGAGGCTTCCAATCGTGGTCGTCCGTGATGTGGCTTGTATTCATGATCAAACGCACGCCGGGCTCCACTTCGCGCATCGACATTGGTACGGTCCAGTTGTCCCAGGCCTGGATGCCCGGTGACCTGATCAATGCAACTGTCTTGTCCTTCTCGGGGCCGCGCTTCTCATAGGCCAGGATGCGGCCACCTTTGCCTACTTCCTTGGCCCACTCATCTGCGCGCTCCTTGAGTTCCTGTTCGGCCAGGCCCTTGGTGCTGGACAGCTCGCTGACATTCCAGGCTCGTCTGACGAGCACATCGATGGCATCGGTGATCTCGGTCTGGTCTGACTTGTCCAACTTGCCTGCCCCCTCGTTGGGGCTGAAAACATCGTTCTCCAGACGCATCAGGCTCAGCAGCGAGCCGGTCAGGCCACGGTCCATCGCGCGCGGCGAGAACGGCGTCACCGACTGCGCTTCGACGTGCTTGTAGAAAGTGGCGTGGTAATGCTCGAAGGTTTCGTAGTGCGAGAGATCTCGTGGTCGTGCCCAGGTGAGCACTGTGCAGACCAAGCCGGGGAAGGAACGACCCACTCGGCTGGTGGCCTGGATGTACTCCGCCGTGCCTTTGGGCTGGCCGTTGACCGCCATCAGTCCCAGCCGATTGACGTCGACCCCCACCGACAGCATGTTGGTGGCCAGCACGACATCAATCGCCCGGGTGTCGCCCTCTTGCCACTTGGTCACGTACTTGCCGGCTGCGGCATCGAACTCGGACTTGAACTTCACCTCGAGGTTGTCGAGGTACTTCGGGATGTCTTGGCTGGAGACCCGTGAGGTCAGCTCGCGGATGTTGCTGACGCTGCGTTGCGCCAACGCGGGCCGCTCGACCATGCTCATCTGCACCCGGTAGGAACGCGTCTGCACGTCGTCCTCGGCCAAGCGCTTCATGCCCCCCAGCTCGCGCAGCGAGTTGAAGTAGCCGACCATGGTCATGTACGGATCTGCTGGCTCGCCGAAGTGATCGAACAGTGCCTGAGCAGCAGTCAGGAACGCCGTGTAGACGCGGATCAGCATCGCAGGTCGTGAACTTCCGGGAGAGCAGACCCCGAGGTAGCGCCGTCCCGGCTTATCCTCGATCGGTCGCTGGACCGAGAAATAGTTGTCTTCCACGTCCAGCCCGTGCGGCGGGAACACCGACACACGCCGCATGAAGACGTTGTTCACCTGCTCGCGGGCCTTACGCACCGTGGCGGTCGACGCGATGATCTTCGGCTTGACCATATGTTCGCCGAGCTTCCAGCCGCACAGCTCGTCCACGGCCGTCTCGTACAGGCCAACCATGGTGCCGAGCGGCCCGCTGATCAGATGAAACTCGTCCTGGATGATCAGGTCCGGCGGTCGGATCGGGCTGATGTTCTTGACCTTGGTGGCAGCGAGCCCCTTTCCGGCCTGGTGGTTACCATTGCAGTCCGCGCCTTGCCATAGCAGGCCGTGCCGCTCGCATTCCTGGCCGACCCGACCGAACAGCGTGCGCACTTGGCCCCGCCACGCCATCATGGCGAACTTGTCCACGGTGGCGATCATCATCGTCGGGGGACGGTGGTAGATCTCCTCGTCAACGACCAGTACCGGAATGCCCGCGTGCGGGAGCTTGCTGGACTTGCCTTTCGAGAAGTCGCAACGGCCCTTCTTGTCGCCGCAGTAGACGAAGGTGCGCCCACGCCCCTTGTCGACCTCCACGTCGCGCCCTGGGGCGACTTCCGAGCCACACCAAGGGCAACTGGTCAGTTGCGCAGGAGACGCCGCGCCGGCGTTGTACTTACCGGGATTGCGGATGTCCTCGATGGCCCGATGACTGTCCTCGGTCGTGCCAGGGGTCACCTTGTTGCCCACCCACAGTCCGATGGTGAAGGGTTCGATGCCGAGCGATTCGTCACCCTTGGCCAGCGCCTCGCGACGCAGCACCTCCATCGCACAGATCAGTGCCGTGGCACGCTGAAACTGCTGCAGCGTCAGCAGGCGCAGGGTGTAACGCATGATCACGGCCAGACCGCGCGAGCCGTCGTAGCCGCCCAGGTTGCCCTGCATGCGCCGAATGGCCATGGTGAAGGCGGCTACACCTAGGTACGCCTCCGTCTTGCCACCGCCGGTAGGGAACCACAGCAGATCGGCATAGGCTTCGACCGGTTGCACACGATCCGGGTGCGTCGGGTCGGCCAGCGATGGGATCGACAGCAGCAGGAAAGCCAACTGGAACGGGCGCCAGCTGCGGTTCTTCAGTACGTCGAACTGGTCGACGGTGACGTCCTTGCCACGCCGGATTTCGAGGGCGTATTGGCTACGCACGCGCTGCGTGGCCATTGCCCGGTTGGCGAAACGGAAGGCCGCCAGGGCATTCGCGTCGCTCTTCAGCGTATCGATACCCTGCTGCAGGCGAGTGTGGATCTCCTGGCATCGATCCATTGCCTGTTGCGACTGCGCGTCGTAGCCAAGCACGTCGATGCCGACCCGAGCACGCTGCTCATCGATCCACGCGGCGTAATCCTTGGTCAACAGGTTGAGGGCGTCGACCAGCGGATCGATGTCCAGTGTGGCGAGGCGCTGCATGTCGAGCAGGCCACTGCTCACCATTTCCTTCATCGCCGGCCGGTCGGCGGGGTCCAGCCCCGGTGTCTCGGTGACCTGCACCTCGTACTGCGGCATGACAGTGATGCGCACCTCGGTGGCCAGCGTCACGTCATCCGCCGCTTCGGCATGGACGGCGACGCCGTGCCCCACCGCGAACTCCACCCGGTTGCGGTAGATCATCTCCAGCGATTCACGCTCCGGGTCCATACCGTCCGCATCCAGCACAGGCCGGCGGCGGAAGATTGCGCGCTTGGGTGCTTCAGCTTCCGAACGCACGATCAGCTCCGGCTGGAAGACCCAGGCGGTATCGCGGTTGGTCTCGGGTTCTTCCTGTGCGTTGACCAGGAACAGCGTCACCAAGCGATCGCCATTCGCGTTCTTGGCGCGCACGGAGCCCTGCACCCGCACTTCGGGATAGGTCTTGTCCGGCGCCTGATGAGGGATCACGCCTTCGGTGAGCGGCAGCACCAGCTTGCCGCCACAAGGGATGCGTTGCCAGACCTTGGCCTTGGTCTGCTCCTCGGCGCCGGTCTCCTTGTTCTTGCGGATGCGGAAGATCTCGTGCTCATCGCTGCGCTCGTAGCGACCCCAGCGCACCTCGATTTCGATCCGTTCGGCGTCACCATCCACACAGAAGGTCATGCCCAGGCTGCTCGGTACCAACGATTGATTGCTGGCAGCGTCGATCTCATCGGCGGCGTCAGACTCGGGCTCGACACGCCCCGTCGCGGTGCCGAACTCCGCACCGGGTTCATGCTGGCCGGGCGCCTTCGGGTCGGTGGGCTCTTCGACCTCGTCGTTCGCCAGTGGCCCTTCGAGCCCTTCGATGCCACCCTGTGCCGCCTCACGCGGGGCGAGCTTGCCCACCAGATAGCGATCCCGCACACCCATGTCGACGATGCGCTCATGAGGGCCGCCAGCCGGGCCGAGCAAGTCGTCCATCACGGCCAGTTGCAGCAGTTCGCGGATGTAGGCGAGTTCCTGCTGATGCTGGGGAGATCTGGGATCGGAACCGACCGTCGGCACTTCGGCGATGGTCTTGTGCAATGCCTTGGGCAGGGCTTCGACGAAATCGGTCCACTGGACCCGACCGATGCTGCTCGAAGACGGTGGCGTGAGTGCAGTGATGCCGATCGAGACGGGGTCGGTGAACGACAGCAGTCGGTCGAAATAGAGCGTGGTGGTTTCGAGATCGGAACGAACCCGCAGCACACGCCCGACACGGGTGATGCCGCCAGTGGGGTTCAGGACCAGGACCCAGTCGTCCTCCTCAATGGCATGGTAGAGCGCGCGCTCCCCCTTCAGAACCAGAATGTAGGGCGCGAGCCTGTGGTCGGTGCCGAGGCCATGATCGGTGGCGATCCATGCATTGGAAGTTTTCGTCATACCTTGGCTACCTCAAATCCTGTCCACGATCTTTTCGAGCTTGTCGAGTGACTTGCTCTTTTCAATGTATGCCGAATACGCTTCTTGAGCGCCCCGAATCAGAGTGTCGTAATGGACGATGCGGCTCCCCGGTGAGATCGACGTCATCGATGACTTGAGGCGGTCGGGGTTTGATGCCTCTTCGTCGACAGTTTTGCCAAGGACGAAGATCACCTCAATGTCGGGGCTGGTCTGGTTCTGCTCACGCAAGATCTTCGTCAGCTTGTCGACGTAGGTCTGGCCTTGCTCCACCAGTTCGAGCAATCCCATCTTGCGGCCGACCTTCTTGAGCTCGACGATGACGTGCTTGCCCGCATTGGTGCGATAGGCGATGTCGACGCGGCCCAGGCGCTCTTTCTCGGTCATGTCTTCGATCAGCACGCCTTCCGTCGTCAGGCGCGATTCCATGATCGGGCTGCCCGTGGCACGCTCCCATGCCGGGTCCAATAACCAGAGGTGATCGAACAGGTACTTCTGGAGCACCCGTTCCTTTGCGTCCTCATCGATGATGGTCTGGAAATCCCGGATGGCATCCAGACGCGATTTGACGATGTCCCGGTAGAGAGATGCCTCCAGTGAGTCTCTGTCCGCGAGCACGGCCAGCAGCCTGTCGGCACTCTCGATGCTCGTCACGAACTCCTCGGTCGATCCGCGCAATTTCATGCGCTCGAAGGCCAGGATGCCATGCCGGTACATCAGCTTCCGGTCCTCTTCTTCATCGACCGGTAGCGCACTGAGCTTGGCGATCAGTGTCTCCGCGCTCTTTTTGTATCCGTCGGGTAGCGTATCGAGCCATTCGGCGAGGGCTGGCGAGGTTTCCTTCGCCTTCTCGACCTCGTGTTTTTTGCGCCACTCCGTCCAGCGTTTCTCGACCTGCGTCAGGCGTGACTTGAGGAAGGCGATCAACTGCCCATATCGGGGGTCATCCTCCTGCACGCGCTGTCGGTCGCTGGTCGCGATGTCCGGCGCGTCGTCGGCATCGAGGAAATCGGCCTCGATCTGTCCGGTGAGGTACTTCGTGTAGAGCCGCCCGTCATTGAGCTTGTCGAGGATGTTCTCGTGGAACAGTCGGCCACGGGCGAACACGACGATGCCATTCAGGTTACCGGCATCCTCACTGTCCAGTTGCTTGGGGAACCTGGCCGTGCCGATCCAGCCGCTGACCTTCCAACCCGTGTCCCAGCCATCGAAGCGGTTCGGCAGCGATTCCTGTTCCAGGAGCTGACTGGCGGGAGTCAGGTCGAGCGCGTCATCACCGAACTGCCAGAGGAACTGCACCATCGGCAGGTCGCCACGATCGGAGGGCGTGATGGGCTGTCCGTCGAGATCGATCTTGAAACCATGGGCCTCTCCGATCACGGAGAAGCGGCGAGCCAGGCGCTTGCGCAGGGCCAATGCTCCACGGCCGAGACGCTGGCGCTTGATGTCGCGCAGGACGATTCGAGTGCCTTTGGTGACTGTGATCTGTTCGGCAAGCAGGGATTCTGGGCTATAGCACGGTTCCTTCTTCTGAACCGACTCATGGATGCCATCCACGGTCATGCGAAGACCGTGAGCGGCGCCATCCCTGGCCGATTCGACCTCGATGACGTTGGCGATCGAGAACAGCGAGAGCTTGCCCAACCCTTTGCGGCCCATCACCGGTCGACCCTTGGCAGTCGTCTTGCCATGCGCGACATCTTCATCTCGCCGCCGATAGCCGACCCGTAGGTACTTGCCATTCATATCGTCGACCGACATACCGATGCCGTCATCGATGATCTCGATCCAATTGCCGTCCGCGTCGATCTTGATCTCGACGGTCTCGGCATCAGCATCCCAGGCGTTCGCGACGGCCTCGGTCAGCACGGCAGCGATGTTGCTATAGAGGTTGATCCCAAGGTGGTCGAGCACGTTCAGGTCGACCGTCATTCTGTATTTGTCGCTCATAGCTCTCCTTCATCGAACAGCCCGTCGCCGATGACGGAAGGGGCAGCCTTTGGTCGGCGCCCGCGCTTGGACTTCGTGGCTGTGGACGGTCTGCTGCTGCTCGCCGCCGCTTCAAAGCGCTCACGATTGAGTACTGTCAGTCTCTTGAGAATTTCCGACCGAGATGGTCCATCTACCCCATATCGCGTTCCACGCTTTGTCTCGAAAAACGCATGGTTCAGTTCAATGTCCTGCCACCCATAGCTATTAATGACAGCGCGATCAAGCTCTCCGATTAACTGCCGGAACCGAACAACGTCTTCTGATGTCTCGTCCGGCGAGTGGACCAAGTTGTAGATGGCAGTAAACCCCTCTTGACGCGATTCGCAGATGGCGGCGCGGTGATCAAAATACGCATTCCCAACAACCTCAAGGACCGGATCAGTCGCGTCGTGAGAGAGATTGCGGTCGATCAAAAGACTTGGTGGGAAGGAGAACGTGTCAAAGCAGCTCCCTCCAACATATGCAGGTGTCTCGCCCGTTGTAGAACCCCACAACAGTGCCCATTCAGTGTGTGCGACGGATTGAAGAACGGCGAAAGCGCTGTAGGTTGCGAAGTCAAATAACTTGACCTTTTCGGAGTAGATGTTTCGCGGATCTCCGAACGTCAGGCAGAAATGCTTGGACAGCTTGGAAGCCATAAGCGCCTTCCCATGCTGACGAATTCGTTCATGGAATGCTTCTCTACGATCCCAGAACTTCCAGAAGCAGCTTTCGTGGACTTGACGGGTGAGTGATTCCCGGTACGGTCGCACCCGCTCATCTACGATATCCCACGCCCTCGCAAACTTTTCAGCTTCATGTCTTTCTCTCGTCCAAAAATTGATGACCCATCGAGATCCAGTTTGACGAGGGCAGTTGTTTATGTCGTCACCAACTATGTACTTGGTGATCACTTCACGTGACGCCGGTTCACTCTTGAGAATCGAAGCTGCTTCAGCTTCGTCCAAGACGAAGCCAATACCCTGGACCTTCACGCCGTCCGAACAGAAGCCCACGTTTGACGGGAGAGAATGTGGAGAGGGGAGCTCCGAGCCGGGTTCAAGCATCGTCGAAATTGAGTCGACTTGCTCCCCATCCAGCATCACGGTCCCATTCCATGTTCGGAGGCTAAACACGAGTACGGAGACGTAGACGCCAGCCGTTCCTGGCCAAGGGAAAGACGAGAACGCAAAGAACGTCGTTGCCTGCTCGAAAACACGCGTCAGCGCCTGAGTTCGAGTATCGCTCTCGGTAATCGAGTCCGTTGCAATGAAGCCGGCAACGCCAGTACTCCGAAGCAGTCGGAGTGAGCGGACGAGAAAGTAGGCAACCAAGTTCACAGAACCCTTGGCGCCGTCGAGTAAAAGCCTCTTTAGCGCCTTCTCGTAGGTGTCGCCCAAGTTCGATGATATTTTTCGCCCCCCCATGAAAGGCGGATTGCTGACCCACGCATCGAACCCCTCGCTTTCACGCTGGAATACTTCAGGGAAATCAAGTGGCCAATGGATGAGGCGGCGCGGCGGTTTGCCAGGGGGCAGGTCTGTAGCCAGGTCTTGAGCGGCTTGGCGTTTCGCGCCCTCCAGCACTTCTGCATCGCCGCGCGCGATGCGATCGGCCTGGACGCTAAGCGCCGAAAGGCGTGTCTCTAACTTGCGAGCGGTGTCTGATGCGAAGCAGATACCGATAAAGGCGTCAGCCAGTCGTTCTGCGACATCAAGCCTTTGCCGCGCTTCGGCATCCAAGCATGCCATGGCCTCGACGTCACGGATGTCTCGGATCGGCATCGCGCGGAGCCGTTGCCGCAATTCAATCGCCTCATGAACCGCCCGCTCGATGTTCTGCCCGAACAGGCGTTGCTGACCTTTTCCGGTCGGCGTCATCGAAAGTTCGGTAAGCTGATCCAACCGGTGTATGCCGAGCAGGCTGTCGCCGCAGCGCAGGTTGTGATCGAGGAAGCCGAACGGACGCCCCTTGGCCAGCGTCACCAACCAGATGGAGAGCTTTGCGAGTTCGACCGCCAGTGGATTCAGGTCCACGCCGTAGAGGCAGCGCTCGGCGATCAGGCGGCGGGCGATCACGGTGCGGGCCTCGGTGTCGCGGGGCAGTGGCTCCTTGGTGTCCGGCGCATCCAGCACTTCGCCATCCACACTCACCGTCTTTCCGCTGCCTTCGGCCTGCGACCAGGCCTCGACCAGGCGATCGGCCAGCCAGCGGCAGGCCTGCACCAGGAAGGCGCCAGAGCCCATGGCCGGGTCGCAGATCTTGAGGTCGAGCAGTTCGGCGGGGGATTTCAGCACCCACTGCTCAGGCGGGGTGCCTTCTGCCGGCCCCACGTAGACGATCGGCGTCAGGGTCTCGGTGACGATGGCCTCGGTGAGCGATTTCGGGGTGTAGTGGGTGCCGGTCTCACGCCGGTCGGAACCGGTGGTGACGATGAAGGCCCCAGCGGGATAGACCAGCGGATAACCCCAAGGGTCAGTGCGCACCAAGTGGGCAAAAGGCTTGATGCGGTTGCGAAGGCTGGTGTCCCCATGGCAGGCAGCCAGCAGGCGATCGGCGAGCATGTCGTCGATGGGTTTCGCCAGATCGTTGCGTACACGGCTGGCGGAACTGCCGGAACGCTCCTGGAGCAACTCGGCGAGGCGTACCGCGCCGTCCATCCGGGCAGACTCAAGCTCGGCCAATCTGACCCAGGGGGCCTTGGCATTCTTGGTGCCGTCGAGTTCCAACGTGACCTCGGCGGTACGCTTGACGGTACGTTCCAGCAGGCCCTCGTAGACGTAACCGATCTGCTCGACGTCCAGTGCCCGGTAGGACAACGTCCGACCTTGGAACTGCTGGATAGCCTCTAGCAACAGCAGCACGGTGCGGTTGTCGATCGGCAGCGGTTTGGCCGTGTCGGTGCGCCAGTCGGAGCCCTTGGCGCGGCCCTCCAGGAAAGGGAATCGATCCGGGTCGAACAGTGAGCCGCCCAGCGCGGGCAGGCGCAGGTTCTCATGTTCGATGCCGCCGAACACGGCTCGGAAGATCGCCAGCAGGCGCGACCAGGCATCCCAGCGGCGTTCGAGGATCTCCTCGGATTCCTTGCGCAACTGCATGCGCAGGGTCGAGAGCGCATAGTTGGTCTCGTAGCGCTCGTCTCCGAGCAACAGCAAGCCGCGTTCCTCGGCGGAAAGCAGGAACACCAGCCGCATCATCACCGTCAGCGCGGCTTCGTAGAGCACCGGCTCTTTCACGTCGCGCAGCAACTCGCGGTCGCGGTCCTGGTCGGCTTTGTCGAGGGCCTGGATCAGCACTTCGACGGCGCGCCGCACCTGCTCACCGAGGGCGTCGGTGACCTCGTCCTGATACTTCTGGGAGCGGTCGAACAGGGCAGGCAGTTGCTCGGCTTGGTCGACGAAGAAGCGACGAATGCCCAGCAGATGCACGAAGGCCTGCAGGGTGATGGGCTCCTGGCTCCAGATGCGGGCGTACCAGCTGGCGAAGGTGGTGATGGCGCCCACCGGGGCGTCGACCAGCATCCAGCGCTCGCCATTGGTCACCAGCCCGAGGCGGCAGCCGGTGGCGCGGCACAACTGAACCATGCGATCGGCCGGGGTGGCGGCCCATCCGTCCAGCTTCAGAGTGGCATCGAGATCGACATCCTGTCCGTAAGTGTGGATGAGCATCTGCGGCTTGTCGGCCCGTTGCTCGTCGATGACGGCGAGGTCCGGGGACAGCGTCACGCCGTGTTCTGGCAGGCTCACATTCAGTTCGGCCGCGCACCAGTCGGTGCGCTTCAGAACGTCGCCTTTGCCATCCTCGTCGAGTTCGAGCCCGCGCGCCAACACCTCATCGATCCACGCAGCGTGCAATTCGGCAAACTGCGGATCGTCCGGCTCCAGCGCCTCGCGCCATTCCTCGTAGGCCTGACGCAGCCGTTTGCGCTTGGTTCCGTCGAGTTCTTCCAGACCTTGGGGAAAGGCCTCCTTGAGAACGGGAACGGCGAGGAACGGGCCGGAGATCTCGATGAGCGCCAGCCAGTCGTGGTGCAGGTCGTGATTGCTCATGCTGCATCCCCTTGCATGGCTGACTCGGGAACCAAGAAGACGACGGCAACAGGGAAAGTGCGATCGTCGAGCTTGGAATAGCGGGTTTCGATGGCCTGGACCTCTTGGATGCGCTCGGCCGGGATGCGCGCGAGGCGTGCCTCCAGCGCGGCGGTATCGCGTCTGAGCTGAGTGCGCTCGTCCTCGGTGAACAGCGAAAGCTGCTCGGGCTGTTGGTCTTTCTTCAACTCGCTCTGGATAGCCTTCTCCAACTCGTCGAGCACGGTACCGATGTCATCCATCTCTTGTTGCTTGCGGGTCTGCAGAGTATTGGCCAGAAACTTGAGTCGATCCTTCGAGCGGGCGTCGACCGCTTGCAGGATGGCGGGCTGGGCGCGATCGAAGCGCACCCGAATGGCATCGAGCAGCGAATCGCTCGCAGTGACTGGCTGCGCCTCGTCCAGCCACTGCTGGACACGCGTGACACCCTCTTCGCGCCGGAACGACTGATCGCGCAGGTAGCCGCCCGAGATGGTCAGTTCCTCGTGAAGTCGATGGTGGTTGCCGCCGGTGATGACCAGCCGCGAGATGACGACCACGGCCGGGCCGTCGATGCTGCCATCCGGCAATGTGCGCACGGTGATGCGATGCAGCTTTTTCACGTCGTCCTGCGCCCAGACCTCGGCACGCAACAGGCGCAGGCACATCTGCACCAGTCGATGGTTCAGGTGGACCAGCACGACATCGTCTCGTCCCTTCGCCACGGCATGGTCGAAGGCGATGGGACGTATCTGTTGGGTATGGGGGTGGCGCAAGCCTTCCAGGCAGCGCGCCCATGAGCCTGAAAGGGGTGGCATACGGAACACGCTGCCTTGGGGAGCATCTGCGAGGGCGACGGGTTCAAGTGGGGGGCGGCCTGCCAGCGCGAGGCCGGTCTTCACCGCCATTTGGATGTGATCGGGCGTGAGGTGGAAATCCTGCTGGGTGGCGAGAAGCCGTTCGTGGAGTTTGGCGACGCGCTCTTTCAGTTCACGTTCGGCGCGCACAAAGCGCCTGGCTTTGGCGATCTTGGCGTCTGCGAGGCGCGTGTCCAGATCCTTCAGCGAACCTTCGATGAGGCCGGACATCTGGGGCGCGATCACCGGATTGACGCTGCCCATGTCGGCGCGCATCGACTCCAGTTTGCGCAAGGCACGCAGGATGTCTTCGCCGTGGCCACCGACCGATGCATGGCCTTTGTCCCCGCCGTCGACCGGGTGCCAGATCAGCACCTCTTTCTCGCGTTGCCCGTGACGGTCGATACGCCCGTTGCGCTGCTCCATCACGTTGGGGTTGTAGGGGATCTCCAAGTGGATGAGGCAGTTACAGTGGTTCTGCAGGTCGATACCTTCGGAGGCCGCATCGGTGGCGAGCAGGATGCGGACAGGGGAATCCTTGGGGGATGCCTGGAAGGCGGCTTTGATGGGTTCCCGTTCATCCTGAGTGAGTCCGCCGTGGAGCAGGCCGAGACGTTCGCCGCCGAAGCCGTGGCTGGCGAGGATCTCGTGCATCCATTGGTGTGTGGTGCGGTACTCGGTGAACAGGATCACGCGGCGATCGTTCCACTGGCCGCCAGCTTTCAGGTTGGCCGAAAGCCATTCGATGATGGCCCTGGCCTTGGAGTCGGTCTGGTTCTTGGCTCGCTGCGCCCATTGCCTCAGATCGGCCAGCATCCGCTGCTGTTCCGGAGTCAGAGGCTGGGCTCGGCGCGAAGCCTCTTCGACAGCCTCCGATTGGGAGTTCTCGACCTCCTGATCGTTGGCGTAGTCCTCGTCGACCTTCAGGATGGCCTTGCGCAGGATGCGCTCGGCCATCGCGTCCTGCGCTTTGGGTTTGGCGCCATGCGATAGCGAGGCGATGTGTTTTTCGAGCGTAGAAGCGAACGCAGCGGGTGACGAGAACAGGCGCTTCTTGAGCAGTTGATTGACAAAAGAGGTGCCGAACGTGCTGCCGGTCTTCTCCGCGTCTTTCTCGCGAGAGGTGCAGTAATCGTTGAGCTTCTGGTGGATCTCCCGTTCTTCATCCGTATACGGAACCGCCAGCGCCTGTAGCTTGCGTTGGGCATACAGCGGCTTGCCGTCGGCGTCGAGCAGATCGCTCTTCAGGCGCCGGATCATCACCTGGCTCAACTGCTTTTCGTCGGGAAGGATGTTACGGGCGAAGCGCTGATCGTCTAGCAGCTCCAGCAGCGAGGTGAATGACTCGGTGTAGCCGTTGTGCGGTGTCGCCGTCAGGAACAGCCGATGCTGAAAGTGCGGGCTGATTGCACGAACAAAACGCGTGCGTTGGCTCTCCAGCGCGTAATGCGCGCCGGCGGCTGGGGCGATGTTGTGCGCTTCGTCGACGACCAGGAGATCGAACTTGCGCGGATGACCTGCATGGGGCGGAAGAACGTCGCGCATCGCGCGCAAACCCTCGCCACTCTTGACCCAGTCCATCGAGGCGATGAGTCGTGGGTGGGATGTCCACGGGTTGGCATGGATGCCACGTTCGCGCCGCAGTTGTTTGATATAGGCGGTGTCGACCACGCGGAATTCGAGGCCGAACTTCTCAAGCATCTCGACGCGCCATTTCTCCTGGAGCGAAGCGGGGCAGATGATCAAGACGGTACGGGCGCGGTGCCGGAGCAGCATCTCCTGGATGACCAGTCCGGCCTCGATGGTCTTGCCCAAGCCGACGTCGTCGGCGATGAGCAGGTTGACGCGCGCCATGTCGATGGCGCGCACCAAAGGATCGAGCTGAAAGTCCTCGATGCTGACGCCGCTACGGAACGGCGCCTGCAGAAATCCCCTGTCGGCATTGGTGGCAGCACCCCAACGGACGGCATCGAGGAAAGCTTCGAGCGTGTCCGAGTCGTCCTGACCGGTAATGGATGGCAAGCCTGCGCGCTCAATGACTTGTGCGCCGGGTTCGATCTCCCAGATGACTTCCAGTTCTTCGCCGAGGCCGTCCTCGTCGATGGAAGAAAGCGTCACGCAGTTCTGCGACGCCGAAGCCGATTCCAATTTCGAGGAGGCGACATCCGCCACGACCCACTGGCGCCGGCGAACCTCGACCAGCTGGCCGGGCTCCGGACGGGTACGGTAGGTGTGGTGCTTCTGATCGTTCGAGATTTCCATGCGGTCTGCCATCTTCCTGTTCAGTTCTTCTTGTGCGCGCCAGCAGGCGATGTGCAGTGCTTCGCTCTCGCCATGGCGACCGCCTGTGCGACGGTTTCCGTGGCTTCGATCGGGGACTCGTGTTCCCAGAATCGCAGTACCGTCCAACCGACTTCGAGAAGCCTCGAATTCGTGTCGGCGTCCCTGAGGCGATTCGCCTCGATCTTCTGCCGCCAGAACTCGGCGTTCTGCTTCGGCCAGGTGGCATGCTCGGGGCACCCGTGCCAGAAGCACCCGTCGACGAAGACGGCGATCCTCAAACCCGGAAATGCCACATCTGCCACGCGGCGAGGTTTCTTCATGACCTCGTAGTCGATCCGGTAACGCAGGCCCCTTCGGTAAAGCTCTCTTCGCAATGCGATCTCGGCATCGGTTCCCTTCTGCCGAACCTTCGCCATGCGGCGACTGGTCTCGGGGGACGAGGGCTGAATGCGCGGCATCGGAAGGCCCTCATCAGCTCGTCATCGGGCCGCGACCGACGCGATATGCGTGTTGATGCTGCGCGCGATGGCACGACCGAGATCGACGGGAACCGCATTACCGATGAGTCGCCCCAGTGCCTTGAAGCTCACTTCGCCGTCATTCGGCACGAAGGCGTAGTCGCGCGGAAAGCTCTGGAGGATCGCGGCCTCCCTCAATGAGATGGCTCGATCTTGCTCCGGGTGCCCGAAACGCCCATTGCCGAAGCCGTAGCACTGCGTGGTCATGGTCGGGGCTGGCTTATCCCATTCCATGCGGCCGTAGACGCCCGGGTAGGTGCGTCCGCTCTCGGCGCGGTGACAGTCGGCGACCAGATCATCCGGCCAATCGCGCCAGGTGCCACCGGGTTTCGATACCTTGATCCGTTTGAGATTCTTTTCCGATAGCGTCGAAGTGACGTGCAATTTGTCCCTCGGAGCCGCTTCACCAGCACTCAATGGGCGCAAGCGGCCAATGGCTTGACGAACCGTCTTCGGTTTTTCGTGGGTCGGTTCGATCATCGTGATGTCACCATGTTTTGATGCCAGCAGCACCATGCGTCGCCGCATCTGCGGCACGCCATAGCGGGAGCTGTCCACGACATCAAACCAAACGTTGTAGCCGAGCCGTTTCAGCGTATCGACAAAGTCATGAAACACTTCGTGCTTCGCGACGGTAGGGACGTTTTCCATCGTGATGACATCGGGCTTGGCGCCTTTGGCGAGACGCGCGAACTCATACAGCAAGCCCCACTTGCCATCCTTTCCGTCGAGTTCGTAGCGCTGTGCGTAGGTCGAGAAAGGTTGGCACGGTGCGCAGCCCGCGAGAATCGTCAAGTCGGCGTCGCCGAACAGCGCTTTCAGTTCAGACGCGGTGACCTTGCTGATGTCACGTTCGACGAATCGGGCCTGGTTGTTGGCTTCATAGGGAAAGCGGCAGGCCGGGTCCAGATCGATACCGGCAACCACGGGCAGCCCCTCCAGCACGAAGCCGTGCGTCAGCCCGCCCGCTCCGCAGAACAAATCCACACAAGAAATCGTTGTCACATCAAATCTCCTGCTTCCACTTCGATACTTGAACGAAGTAGGCGAAACCCATGGCAAACCAGTACCTCATTCCTTGCCCTTGCTCTCGGCATCCGCCGCCCCTCCAGAACGGACCCATTCATCCACTTCTTCGGTCTTGAATTTCCACAGCCGGCCGATACGGTGAGCCGGCATGTTCCGCTTGCTGATCCATGCATAGACGGTGTCCTTGCTGACGCCGAGATACTCTGCGATCTCCTCGACCGACAACCAGCGATCTGACATGACATGAGCTTCCATCACAGGGTGGGGCGGAGTACGGGCAATGTTGAGATATTACATTAGCCGGCCCACTTGAACAGCCAAATTAGCCCGATTGGACCTGGTTTGAGCGGATTTCATCGGACTTGACGGCCTCATATCTCACCCGGGCTCAGCATGTAGACGCAGCCAGTCATGACGTGAAGCTTCGGGCCTGACATATGGAGGTGAGACCGGGAATCCGGTACGGCACCGGTTCCGATTCTTTGCAGCATGGACATCCGCTCTTCCACACCATCACGCCATTGCCTTAGCTGGAAGGAATGGCACGATGGGACAGACCAACCGCCGCGCATCCGCATGGCCTTCGCTGGTCGTGCTGCTGGCCGTGTCGCTCTCGGCCCTGCAGCCCGCCATTGCCGACGACGCTCCTGAGCGTGAGCAGCTCGCTGCGCTCGCCCGCCAACTCGACCTGATCGACCGCATCGCCGAGCACGCCGCCAGTACCGCTCCCCAGGAACGCGCCCGCTACCACTTCGACTACGCCCGGCTGCGCGCAGACTTGAAGCGCGTTCGCGCCGGCCTGCAGGACTACCTCGTGCCCCAGCGCGCCCAGCCGCGCGATCCCGTCCCGTTGGCCGGCGATTACGTCCGCCACGACCGCGCCGACGACGAGGAGCCGTCGCCATGACGCCCTCTGCCGATCAGGTCGCCGCCTTCCAGGCCAACGGCGGCTTTGCGCCTTCGGCCGTCGCTGCCGTGGTGCTGGGCTTCGTGTTCGCCGTGTTGCTGCTGTGGGGCGTGTGGGCCATGCGCACCGCCTACGTCGGCTGGGCCGAGCACCGCATCACCGAACGTCAGTTCCTCGCCGTCGTCGTGCGCTTCGTGGCGATGTACCTGGTGCTGACGTTCTTCCTCCTCTCCTGACCGTCACGAAGGGCCATACGCCATGAACACGCCAACGACATCCCATCGCATTCCGTCCCGCATCGTCGCACCGCTGCTGCCGCTGGCGCTCGCGGGCCTGCCGCTGTCGGCCTTCGCGCAGGGCCTGCCGACCATGGAGGACCCTTCGCGCGGCCAGGGCAGCGGCATCCTGCAGACCTTGCAGAACTACGGCTACGACATCGTGCTGCTGATCGCGCTGCTCGTGGTCGCCTCGATGTTCGTCGGTGTCTGCTATCACGCCTACACCCGCTACTCGGAGATCCACACCGGCCGCGCCACCTGGGGCCAGTTCGGCCTGACGGTCGCCGTGGGCGCGATCCTGCTGGTGGTCGGCATCTGGCTGCTCACCAAGGCCACCGGCGTGCTGTGAGGGCGGCAAGCGATGGCCGTCCCTCCGGAGACCCCGCGCGACACGCTGGTGACGTTCCTGCCGCACCGGCTGAACCGCCAGCCGGTGGTCGTGCGCGGGCTGACCGCCGATGAGTTGTGGATCTGCACCGGCCTGTCGGCCGCAGCCGGATTCGCGCTCGGCCTGCCGCTGGCCTGGCTCACGCACAGCATCGCCATGGTGCCGACGCTGATCGTCGCCGGTATCGCGCTGGGCGTCTTCGTCGGCGGCGGCTTCCTGCGCGCGCAGAAGCGCGGCCGGCCCGACACCTGGCTGTACCGGCAGCTCCAGTGGCGGCTGGCATTGCGGCACCCGGCGCTGGCGGCACTCCTGGGCGGGCAGCGCCTCATCACCCGCTCGGGCTACTGGACTACCCGGCGCAACGCCGATCGAGGTGCGCCATGAGCCGTTTCAAGAACGAGGTTGCGCACCTGCAGGCGCACGTGAAGACGCTGCGTCTGGGGGCCGGCGCGCTGTTCGTAGTGGCGCTGCTGCTCGGCTTCGGCTGGTGGAGTGCGCCGAAGAGTCTCACCATCCATGTGCCGCCGGACCTGCGCTCGGGCAGCACGCGCAAGTGGTGGGACGTGCCGCCCGAGAGCGTGTATGCCTTCTCGTTCTACATCTGGCAGCAGGTACAGCGCTGGCCCACGAACGGCGAAGAAGACTATCCGCGCAACCTGCGCGCGCTGTCGGCCTACCTGACGCCGAGCTGCCGGGCCTTCCTGCAACAGGACTACGAGTACCGGCGCGCCAGTGGCGAGCTGCGTCAGCGCGTGCGTGGCATCTACGAGATTCCCGGCCGCGGCTACGGCGATGATCCGGCCACGCGCGTCAAGGTGGTCTCCGACCGCGATTGGATCGTCACGCTCGACGTGAGCGCGGACGAATACTACGGCTCCGAGCAGGTCAAGCGCGCCCTGGTGCGCTACCCCATCAAGGTCGTCCGGCTGGACATCGACCCCGAGCGCAACCCCTTCGGCTTGGCGCTGGACTGCTACGCCGGCGCACCCCAGCGCATCGAACCGCCGCCGACGCCGACCCAGGCCGGCGCGCCCGCCAACGCCTCCGGCCATCTGCAGGGAGACTCCCCATGAAGCCCATTGCCTTGTCGGCCCTGGCCGGCGTCCTGCTGATCCTCGGTGTCGTGCCGGCCAGCCAGGCCGTGGAAATCCTGCGCTGGGAGCGGCTGCCCCTGCCGGTGCCGCTGGTGGTCGGCCAGGAGCGCGTGGTCTTCATCGACCGCAATGTGCGCGTCGGCGTGCCGGCCAGCGTCGGCGACCACCTGCGCGTGCAGAGTGCCGGCGGCGCGATCTACCTGCGGGCGAGCGAGCCGATTCCGCCCACGCGGCTGCAACTGCAGGACGTGGAATCCGGCGCGCTGATCCTGCTCGACATCGCCGCCGAGCCGGCGAAGGACGGCCAGGCGGCGCTGGAGCCGGTGCGCATCGTGGAAGCGGAAGCCCCCGCGAAGCGCTACGGCGGCGGTGCAGCAAGCGGCGCGGACGAACAGGCCGATGTGCCCGCAGACAAACCCGTTCCCCGGCGCGAAACGCCGGTACCGGTCGTGCTGACGCGCCATGCCGCACAGAACCTGTACGCGCCGCTGCGCACCGTCGAGCCGGTCGCCGGCATCGGGCGCGTAAACCTGCGCCGCGACCTCGCGCTGGACACCTTGCTGCCGACGTTGCCGGTGCATGCGCGGGCGCTGGGCGCGTGGCGCCTGGAAGACCAGTGGGTGACGGCCGTGCGTCTCACCAATACCTCGGCGCGCTGGCTCGACCTCGACCCGCGCGCCCTGCAGGGGAACTTTGTGGCGGCGACCTTCCAGCATCCGAACCTGGGGCCGGCCGGCAACCCGTCCGACACCACGGTGCTCTACCTGGTCACGCGCGGCCACGGCCTGGCCGAGTCGCTGCTGCCGGCGCTGAGCCCGATCGACGCCACCGTGAACCTGCCGCCGGCCGCCGCGGCCGGCTCGACCGGAGGAGCGCGCGATGAAAAGTAATCCGCTGCTCAAGTGGCTGCTGATCCCGATGGCGCTGCTGCTGGTGTTCGTCGGCATCAAACTGTTCTCTGGCGCCCCCAGCGGCCAGCCCGCCCCCAAGGGCGCGACGCTCACGCCCGAGGAGATGAAAGCCCTGGGCATCGCCGGCGACACGCCGCGCGATACCGTCGCCACGCTGGTGGCCCAGGTGAAGCAGTTGCGCACCGAGCTACAGAGCGCGCTCGGCGACAACAAGCAGCACAAGGCCGAGAACGAGCGCCTGCGTGCGCGGGAAAGCGCGATCGACCAGCGCATCCAGAGCGCGCTGGAAGGCGAACGCAACCGCCTGGAGCAGGAGCGCAATCAGGTGGCCAGCGACAGGCAGCAGACCCAGGGGCTGCTGCAGGATCTGCAGCGGCAACTGGACGGCCTTTCCGGCAAGGGTGGCGCGTCCGACCTGCCCGTCGGGCTGGGGCTGGAAGAGGGTGACGGCCAGCGCTTCGACCGCGGCGTCGGTGGCACGCAGTGGGTCGAGCCCGACGATGCCAAGGTCGACGCCAAGAACGGCAGCAAGGAGCCGAGCTTTCCCCTGAGCTTCGGGCCAGCCCAGAAAAGCCTGTCGGCCGCAGTGGAATCCGTCGCCGACGTCGGCAGCCGCGCGGTGGGCGCATCCACGAAGGCGGTCTACACTGTGCCGTCGAACTCGACACTCATGGGCTCGATTGCCATGACGGCGCTGATCGGGCGCGTGCCGATCGATGGAACCGTCAACGACCCGTACCCGTTCAAGGTGCTGATCGGCCCGGACAACCTCACCGCCAACGGCATCGACATTCCCGATGTGGCCGGCGCCGTGGTCAGCGGCACGGCCTCGGGCGACTGGACGCTCTCGTGCGTGCGCGGGCAAATCCGCTCGGTCACGTTCGTGTTCCAGGACGGCACCATCCGCACGGTGCCGGAGGACAGCAGCAAGGGCGGTAGCAGCGGCGGCAACTCGGGTCACAACGGCGCCAGCATCCAAGGCGGCCTGGGCTGGATCAGCGACCCCTACGGCATTCCCTGCGTCAGCGGCGAGCGGCGCAGCAACGCCCAGCAGTACCTGGGCAGCCAGGCGCTCATCACCGCGGCTGGCGCCGGCGCGGCCTCGCTCATCAAGTCCGACAACGGCAGCGTTGCCGTGGTCGCCAACAGCAACGGCTCGCTGGGCACCGTCGGCATCAGCGGCAACGAAGCGATGGGCCGCATCCTCGCGGGCGGCGTGCGCGACATGGCCGATTGGGTCAACAAGCTCTACGGCCAGGCCTTCGCGGCGGTCTACGTGCAGCCCGGCGCCAGGGTGGCCGTGCATCTGGAGCAGCCGCTCGACATCGACTACGACGCCAAGGGGCGTCGGGTCCACCACCGCACTGGAGAAACTCATGCCTCGGATCTGGATTGACGCGGCCGCCGTGCTGCTGGCGGCCAGCCTGCTCGGAGGCTGCGCCACCAGCAAGGAGAAGCTGCTGCCGCACGGCGACAGCACCATGCTCGACATCTGGCATCAGGAGACCGGCGGCGGCGCGGGCGGCGGCCAGGCCGCGCGGCAACTGCTCGATGCGCGCCAGGGCCTGCGCCGGCCGCTGGCCGAGGCCGATGTGCAGGCGGCGCCCGGCGTGCAGGCGCGCTACACCCGTACCGCGCAGAACGAGATTTACCGGCAGTTCCACCGTCTGCCGAACCCCGACCTGGTGATGTACGTGTTCCCGCACCTGGCGGGCACCGACCCGGTGCCGGTGCCCGGCTACAGCACGGTGTTCCCGCTCTACCAGCGCGTGCAGTACGCGATGCCGGGCGAGCGCGTGGAGGACTACTGATGGCCTGGTCGCTGCCGTGGTCACGCAAGCCCGGCGCATCGCCTGCTGCCGCCGTGGATGCGGCCGATGATGCCTGGGCACGGCACGTGACGGCCCTGGCGGCACAGGGTGTCGCCGAGCCGGGCAGCGCGCTCCGCCGGGGCCGGCGCAGGCCGGCCACTCAGGCCGACCACGATGCGCTCTATGGCGTCGCGCCGTCGTTCGCTGACTTGCTGCCCTGGGTCGAGTACCTGCCCGACACCAAGTGCATGTTGCTGGAAGACGGCCAGTCGGTGGCGGCCTTCTTCGAGCTGGCGCCGGTCGGCACCGAGGGCCGCGAGATGGCCTGGCTATGGCAGGCGCGCGATGCGCTGGAGAACGCCCTGCAGGACTCCTTCGACGAGTTGGACGACAACCCCTGGGTGGTGCAGCTCTACGCCCAGGACGAGGCCGACTGGGACAACTACCTGCGCTCCCTGGCGAACTATCTGCAGCCGCGTGCGCAGGGCAGCGCGTTCAGCGACTTCTACCTGCGCTTCTTCGCCCATCACCTGCGGGCCATCGCCAAGCCGGGTGGCCTGTTCGAGGACACCACGGTGACGCGCCTGCCGTGGCGCGGCCAAGTCCGGCGCGTGCGCATGGTGGTCTACCGCCGCACGTCCGCGGCGCCGACCCCACGGCGCGGCCAGGCGCCCGAGCAGGCGCTGACCACGATCTGCGACCGCCTCGTCGGCGGGCTGGCCAATGCCGGTGTGAGAGCCCGACGTCTCGGCGCGGCGGACATCCACGCCTGGCTGCTGCGCTGGTTCAACCCGAATCCGACCCTGCTCGGCGCCACTGCCGAAGATCGGGAACGCTTCTACGCGCTGACCCGCTACCCGGAAGAACGGGAGGAAGGTGAGATCGAACTCGCCAGCGGCACCGACTTCGCGCAGCGCCTGTTCTTCGGCCCGCCCCGTTCGGACGTGCCCAACGGCCTGTGGTTCTTCGACGGCATGCCGCATCGGGTGATCGTGATGGATCGCCTGCGCACGCCACCCGTGACGGGCCATCTGACGGGCGAGACGCGCAAAGGCGGCGATGCCATGAACGCGCTGTTCGACCAGATGCCCGAGGATACGGTGATGTGCCTGACGCTGGTCGCCACGCCCCAGGACGTGCTGGAGGCGCACCTCAACCACCTCGCCAGGAAGGCCGTCGGCGAAACCCTGGCCTCGGAGCAGACCCGCCAGGACGTGCAGCAGGCGCGCGGCCTGATCGGCAGCGCGCACAAGCTCTACCGCGGCGCGCTGGCGTTCTATCTGCGCGGCCGCGACCAGGTCCAGCTCGATGCGCGCGGCCTGCAGCTCGTCAACGTGATGCTCAACGCCGGTCTGCAACCGGTACGCGAAGAGGACGAGGTGGCGCCGCTGAACAGCTATCTGCGCTGGCTGCCGTGCGTGTTCGATCCGGCTGCCGACAAGCGCCAGTGGTACACCCAGCTCATGTTCGCGCAACATGCGGCGAACCTGGCGCCGGTCTGGGGCCGCAGCCAGGGCACGGGGCATCCGGGCATCACGTTCTTCAACCGCGGCGGCGGTCCGATCACCTTCGATCCGTTGAACCGCCTCGACCGGCAGATGAACGCGCATCTGTTCCTGTTCGGCCCCACGGGTTCGGGCAAGAGCGCGACGCTCAACAACATCCTGAATCAGGTGACGGCGATCTACCGGCCGCGTCTGTTCATCGTCGAGGCGGGCAACAGCTTCGGGCTGTTCGGCGACTTCGCGGCACGGCTGGGCCTCACCGTGCATCGGGTGAAGCTCGCGCCGGGCGCGGGCGTCAGTCTGGCGCCGTTCGCCGACGCCTGGCGCCTGGTCGATACGCCGAGCCAGGTACAGACGCTGGACGCCGATGCGCTCGACGAAGACCAGACCGATGCCGGCATGGCCGTGGAAGGCGATGAGCAGCGCGATGTGCTCGGCGAGCTGGAGATCACTGCACGACTGATGATCACCGGCGGCGAGGACAAGGAAGAAGCGCGCATGACGCGCGCCGACCGCAGCCTGATCCGCCAGTGCATTCTTGATGCGGCCCAGCATTGCGTGGCGGATAGACGCACGGTGCTCACGCGCGATGTGCGCGACGCGCTGCGCGAGCGCGCCCGCGACGCCACGCTGCCGGAGATGCGGCGCGCACGGCTGCTGGAGATGGCCGACGCCATGGATATGTTCTGCCAGGGCGTGGACGGCGAGATGTTCGACCGGTCCGGCACGCCGTGGCCCGAGGCGGACATCACCATCGTGGATCTCGCCACCTTCGCGCGCGAGGGCTACAACGCCCAACTCTCGATTGCCTACATCTCGCTCATCAACACCGTCAACAACATCGCCGAGCGCGACCAGTTCCTGGGCCGCCCGATCATCAACGTGACGGACGAAGGCCACATCATCACGAAGAACCCGCTGCTCGCGCCCTACGTGGTCAAGATCACCAAGATGTGGCGCAAGCTCGGCGCCTGGTTCTGGCTCGCCACGCAGAACCTGGACGACTTGCCGAAAGCGGCCGAGCCCATGCTCAACATGATCGAGTGGTGGATCTGCCTGTCGATGCCACCCGATGAAGTCGAGAAGATCGCGCGCTTCCGCGAACTCAACGCTTCGCAGAAGGCGCTGATGCTCTCGGCCCGCAAGGAGGCCGGCAAGTTCAGCGAGGGCGTCATTCTGTCCAAGTCGATGGAAGTGCTGTTCCGCGCCGTGCCGCCCAGCCTCTACCTGGCGATGGCGATGACCGAGCCCGAGGAGAAGGCCGAACGCTTCCAGTTGATGCAGCAGCACGGCATCAGCGAGCTGGATGCCGCCTTCCGCGTGGCCGAGAAGATCGACCGTGCGAGGGGCATCGAACCCCTGGCGCTGGACACGCTGGCCTGACGGGAGCGACACGATGCGCCTGCCTTCATTCGCCCGCCGTCATCCCTGGATCGGTCTACTGATCGTGGCGACGATTGCGATGGCCTCGTGGATGCTGCTGCGCGCGCCGCATCCGGCAACCGAGTCGATGCCCCTGGCCGCCGCCGGGTCCGAAGCGCCGAAACCGGCCGGCCCGCCCTGGCTGTATGGCCGTGCCGATGCGCGCTTCACGGTGGTCGGGTACGCCGACCTGGAGTGTCCGTACTGCCGGGCCTACTTCCCCGCGCTCAAGCGCTGGATCGACGCCCATCCCGAGGTGAACTGGCAGTGGCACCACCTGCCGCTGTCCATGCACGAGCCGGCCGCGACTGCCGAGGCACGCCTGGCCGAGTGCGCGGGAGAGACGGGCGGACATGCCACGTTCTGGCAGGCCGTGGCGTGGCTCTACGCGTACACCCGCGGCGACGGCCAGGGCCTGCCGGAGGGCCTGCGCTATCCCGACCTCACGCCAGCCATGCAGGCTTGTCTCGACAGCGAGCGCCCCGATGCGGTCATCCGTGCCCAGGCGGTGGAAGCCGCACAGCAGGGCATCGCGGCCACGCCGGCCCTGCAACTGCGCGACCGCGAGTCCGGCAAGACCCTCCTGCTGCACGGTCCCGTCGAAGGCGATGCCTTGCTGTCGGCCATCGACCTGCTCGCCGCCGGCAACACGACCGCAGCCGAACCTGCCCATTCCCCAGACATGCCCGCCGGCGTTGCCGGTGACATGCCCAGGTAGCCATCGATCTTCAAGGCTGCGGCGCGGCTCGTCCGCGTTGATCGAAACCCGTTCGCATCGCATCCCTTGACGCGAACAGCCACCGCATCCGCGGTGGTGGATGCCCGCTCGTCACCTGTTCCATCCCCATCGTCCCCAGGAGGGTTTGCCCTCCAGGGGCAGGCGCCCTCCGATCTCATCCATTGGAGGTTCGCCATGTCTCTCGTCATCGCCGACTCCCGCCCGGAGTCGCTCACCCTGATCGCCGCCCAGCACGAAGACTGGATCATCCGGCAGGCCATCACCCTGCTGGAGAACCGCGTGTTCAAGGCCGGTCCGGCGCTGGGCAGTCCCGCCGCCGTGCGCGACTACCTGCGCCTGAAACTGGTCGCGGAGCCGAACGAAATCTTCGCCGTCGTGTTTCTCGACAACCAGCACCAGGTGCTCGCCTTCGAGCCGCTGTTCAAGGGCACGGTCGACCAGACTTCGGTGTATCCGAGGGTGGTGGTCCAGCGTGCGCTGGCGCTCAACGCTTCGGCGCTGATCCTGGCGCATCAGCACCCCTCGGGGAACACCGAGCCCTCGGCCGCTGATCGTGCGATCACCGAGCGGCTGAAGAGCGCCCTGGCCACCGTCGATGTCCGGGTGCTGGACCACTTCATCGTCGGCAAGGGCAGCCCGTACTCGTTCGCCGAAGCCGGCTTGTTGTAGCAGCACCAGCCGACGCGCATTCATGTCATCACCACGGGAGCCCTTTGCTCCCGTTTCCTTTCGCCGGCCCGCAGAGAATCGGGACTGACCGGTTTCGGTTTCTTTGTCGTCCCCTGATCTGCGTTGCGCTCGACTACGAGTCTGCATCGACTCCGCGGAGGCGCGACATGCCGGCTCATTCCCTCAACCTTCCTGCCGCCTCGCGGCGCCCCCTGGCCGCCCGGCTGGCCGCTGGACTGTGCGCCGCGCTGCTCGGTCCCATCGCAGCGGCCGCCGATGTGCTCGTCGTCACCGACAGCCGTCATCCGGTGCTGGCCCCGGCCGGCGTGCGGATCATCGAGCTGGACCAGGCCACGCGCATCGAGGTCGAACTCGCCGCGCGCCTGCCGGCCGACCCGCAACAGGCCGCAGCCGTGGTGCGGCAGCGGTTGCATGACGGCGGCGAGGCGCTGCAGCGCCGCATCGGCCACGCCTATCAAGGTGTCGCGGATGCCTGGGGACTGGGCATCGCCAAGATTCCCGCCGTGGTGGTCGATCGACGCTACGTGGTCTACGGCGAGCCCGACGTGGCCCGCGCCGTCGCGCGCATCAACGCCTACCGGAGCACGCAGCCATGAGCCTCCTGCTGGCACGCCGGCGCCTGCGCGCCACCGCCGCCTCGCTGCTGCTGAGCGCGGCCACGTCGACGTTCGCCCTGGACACCGCCACCATCGTCTCGTCGGCGCTGTCCCCCGACTGCCTCGAATACCGCGTGGTCGGAATCTGCTACTGGCTGTACTGCACGCCCTTCGGCTGCTCGGTTCGCACCTCCGTCAAGGTGCGCCACTACGTCCCCGATGCGGTGGTGTCGAGCTACTCGAACACCGGAGAAAACCCGTGGCAGGAAGTCAGGGCGATGAGCATGCCCAACCCGACCGCCAAGGCTGGCGGTGACGGCACGACCAATCACGACAACGAGAACAACCTCGCCAAGTTCAAGAACGCCGATGTCATCGGCCATCCGGCCGGGCTGGTGTTCAGCCAGTTCGCCAGCGCCTCCGGCTACACCTGCGAAGGCGCTGGCACGGCCTTCATGCCGTATCTGCTGAGCACGCTCGACACGATCGCCTGGCGCTACAACATCCCGGAAGCGTTCTACCCCGAAGCGCTCATCCCCGGCCGGCGCGAAATCGGTACGCGCACCGGCCTGAACCTCTGGGGCAACGTGTATCCCCGCGGTGGCTTCCTGCACCAGACCGACGACCACAAGAGCGGCGCCGTGGTCGCGCAGCGCGCGGGCGACATCGTGACGCGCCGCAACCAGATTCACGTGTATCAGCCCCTGCTGGCCAACGCCCGCGACGGCTACTGGCCGGCCGGCGCGCTGATGGAGACCGACGCCTCGACGGGCAAGTGGCAGGAGCTGACGCCCACGCTCTCGAACAGTTGCGTGGTCTTCCCGCACAGCCGCACCCGCGTGCAGGCCCAGCAGGGCGACTACGCCTGGGCCTTGTGGCGGCCGTACTCCTGCTGCCGGCGCCGTGGCCAGGTCTTCCTCGGCAGCGTCGATTTCATGTGAGGAACCCACGATGAACGCCTCCCTCCCTGACTTCCTGCACCGCGCGAAGTCGCCCCTGCGGGCCACGCTGCTCGTGGCGGCCATCACGCTGGTCGTCGGCGTCGCCTGGGCGCAGACCCGCATCGACCCCAATGGCGTGAACGTCAGCGGCAGCGTGATCGGCGACGACGTGCTCTACAGCATCGGCGGCGGCCGGGCCGTGTCGATGGGTGGTGCCGGCAACATGCAGAGCATCGGCGTCGGCGTCGGCTGGAACAGCAACCTGATCTGCGGCGACATGAGCATCACCACGACGCTGCAGAACCAGCTCAACGGCATCACCAACGGCTTCCAGACGATCATGAGCAACGTGATCCAGAACGCCACTGCCGCGGTGGCGTCACTCCCGGCGCTCATCATCCAGCGCGCCGACCCGGGCCTGTACAACCTGCTCACCAACGGCATCCTCCAGGCGCGCCTGGATTTCGACCGCTCGAAGATGACCTGCCGGGCCATCGCCAATCGCATGGCGGACATGGCCGGCGGCCAGGCCGGCTGGGACCAACTCGCCGAAGGGATGGCGCTGCGGGATGCGGTCAGCAGCACCGATGCCGTCTCCGCCATCGAGCAGGCCGAGTCCAACAAGGGGAACAACGGCGTGCCCTGGGTCGGCGGCGGCAACGCGGGCGGCTCCGGCCAGAGTTCGATCAAGGTGGTCGGCGACGTGACGCGAGCGGGCTACAACCTGCTCAACGGGCGCAGCGCCACCGATACCTCGTCGATCGCGCGCAGCGCCTGCGGCAACCGCCTGACCTGCCAGACCTGGTCGTCGCCTGGCGCGGCCGCGGCCTTTGCGAACCGCGTGCTGGGCGAACGCGAGCAACGCACCTGCGAAAACTGCACGAAGACCCAGACCACGCCTGGCGTCGGGCTCACGCCAGTGATCCAGGAAGAGTACGAGACCAAGCTGCAGGTGTTGCAGGAACTGGTGACGGGCGCCCGGCCGACGACACTGGCCAATCTCGACGCGGCCGGCAGCAGCTCGCTGCCGATCACCCGCGGCGTGATCGAGGCCCTGCGTGACGAGCCCGACCAGGACGTGCTGGGCCGGCGCCTCGCGTCCGAGGCTGCGCTGTCCAGCGTGCTGGAGAAGGCCCTGCTGCTGCAACGCACGTTGCTGACCGGCAAGAAGGAGCCGAACGTCGCCGCCAACGAGCTCGCCGTGCAGGCGGTGGACCAGGAGAACAGCGCGCTGGAGCAGGAGATCAACAACCTCAAGACCGAGCTGGAGCTGCGCCGCACGCTGGCCGGCAACTCGGCGATGGCGATCATCCAGCGCCACAGTACCCGCGCTGCCGGCTCGCGCGGCGTCTTCGAGGGCGACACCACGCGCGACCGTCTGCGGGAAGTCCAGAAGCCGCGGAGCGGTACGCCATGAGCCGGCTCGCCTGGCTGCGGCTGTCATGGCTGTTCAACCGCCGCGTCGGCGTGGCGCTGCTGTGGACCTTGCTGGTGGTCGCCGCCGCGGTGGCGGTGAACATCGCCGGCATCCACGTGGTCGGCGGCGTCGAGGGCTGGCAGCACTGGCTGCAGGCGCACGCCGGCCACTTCTTCGTGTGGCGTCTGTGCCTCTACGGAGCGACGGCTTACGGCTGGTGGTGGATGCGTCGGCGCCTGTTGCGGCGGGAGCCGTCCCGCGAGACGCATCAGCGCCTGCTGCGCACGGAGATCGCGGCCGTCATCGCCGTGGTCGCGCTGGAAGCCAGCCAGCTGCTGCGGCACGGCTGAGACCGGGAGGCAGGCATGACGCTCTACACCACGGACTACTTGGAGTATTACCTGACCCTGGTGGCTTGGGTGGTCAACAACGGCATCTGGAGCATCCTCGTGGCCAGCGGCGTGTTCGCGCTGCCGTTCGTGGCCATCGTGATCCAGGAATGGCTCAAGGCCCGCAGCGAAGGTGCGGACGAGGGCAACAAGGGCGTGCTGTCGTCGATGCGCATCGAGAACCGGGTGTGGGTGGCGATCGTGGTCATCATGTTCGCCGGCATCCCGTTCATCCCGGTGGATCTCGCCACGATCAGGTTCGACACCACGCGCTCCGCGCAATGCCAGGTCAGTGTCCCGCTGCCCAACGACACGGGCTGGTCCAACGTCTACACGGCGCTCAACGACCAGAGCGCGCTGGTGCCGGTGTGGTGGTTCTTCATGCACGCGCTGTCGAAAGCCGTGACGGGCTCCGCGGTGGCGGCGATTCCCTGCGGCACGGACCTGCGTCAGATTCGCATGGATGTGGATGCCACGCGCATCGACGATCCGGTGCTGGCACAGGAGGTCGCCGACTTCACGCACGACTGCTACGGGCCGTCGCGCGCCAAGCTGTTCATGAACCGGCCGACGCTCTCCGACGAGCAAATGAACGACGTCACCTGGATCGGGTCGAGTTACTTCCTCGACACGCCCGGCTTCTATGACACCTATCGCGCCAAGACCCCACGCACGGCCTGGCCCTACGACGCGACCCGCGATGCAGGGTTGGCACAGGTGGACAGCGGCGGCGGCTATCCGTCCTGCCGGCAGTGGTGGGCCGATGGCGGCCAGGGACTGCGCAGCCGGCTGCTGGCACAGGTCGACCCGGACCTACTGACCCGCATCGGGCGCTGGGCGGGCTTCCTGTCGCAGAGCGAGGTCAATGACTCGGTGATCCGCGCCGTGGTCTCACCGCGACAGCAGAAGATGAACCAGGGCGCCGTCTACACCGACTACGGTGGCCAGATCGACAAGACGCTGCCGAACGTTGTCACGCGCGGCGCAAGCGACCTGGGGTTGACCGTCGGCTCGCTGGCCTTCTTTCCCGCGATGGACGTGGTGCGCCAGGCGCTGCCGATGGTGCTGACGATGCTCAAGATGGCGCTCGTCATCTGCATCCCGCTGGTGCTGCTGATCGGCACCTACGACCTGAAGACGGTGGTGACGGTGAGCTGCGTCCAGTTCGCGCTGTTCTTCGTGGACTTCTGGTTCCAGCTCGCGCGCTGGATCGACAGCACGATCCTGGACGCGCTCTACGGCTGGGGGTTTGGCGCGGACAGGCCGCACACGAACTTCGATCCGTTGATCGGTTTGAACAACGCCTTTGGCGACATGCTCCTTAACTTCGTCATGGCGATGATGTTCATCGTGCTACCGGGTTTCTGGGTAGCTGCGCTCGCGTGGGTTGGTGTCCGCGTAGGCAACATTTCGCAGATGCTCTCAGCAGCCACCGATGGCGCCAAATCTGCGGGAGGCAAAGGCGCTGACCTTGCAATCAAAGCAGCGAAGGCGAAGTAGCGCCGAGAGTGGCGAGCTACTCGTCGTCCGCGCTGCCGCCGTCAATGCGTACCTCGCCCCGGTAGAGACCGTATCCGTCCAGGCCGTTTCGCCATTGAGGCTCGTCATCATCACTGCTTTCGTCGGCATCGACGTTGCGTACCATCCAGGCAGCGATCCCTGCAAAGGCCAGCAGCAGCGCCAGCCAGAACGCGGAGTAGAGCAGCACACCAAGCACGGCCAGCTTCACGATCCAGAGCACCGCCGTCGCCGCGCTCGCGGGCACCCCGCGCGTCACCAGCCAACCGGCGACACGCTGCTCGCGGCGCAGGTATCCACGCCAGGCACGGCCAGCCCCCCGGCCCAGCCGGTGGCTCCAGCGCCCGTTGTGCGTGTTGGTGGTCATGCTCATGTGCCTCGGTTTCAGTGGTGCCTCACCTCAAGAGCGGCCGGTTGGGGCTTGCCCTCCAGCATAGACCGCGATCAGGAGGCCGGGTTGCGGCTGGCAGAGCGGTCGCAGGTCGATTAGATTCTGCACTATAAATCAAACGTTATGCTACTTTCCCTGCACGTTCTTGCGATAGCTCTAGAGGCTGATTTGATTCCGTGCTATTTTTACAGCATGGATGGAAATTCTAGGCACCAGGTAATCAAGCGGCTGCAGGCGGGACTCCCCCGCGGGGCGCCGTTCGACCTTGCCACCCTGAGCCAGTTCGGGGTGTCGCCCCAGCTCGCCGCCCACTATGCCGACGGCGGGTGGCTCGTGCGCCTGGCCCATGGCGTCTATGCCTTCCCGAACGATGAGTTCGGGGTCTACGGTGCGCTGAAGTTCCTGCAACAGCGCGTGCCCGGCCTGCACGTCGGCGGCAAGAGCGCCCTGGCCCTGCAGGGCGTGCGGCACAACCTGGGCAGCCGGGAGACGCTGGTGCTGTGGGGCGACGGTCGTTTCGCGTTGCCAGCCTGGTTCACCTCGCGCTTTCCGGCCCGCTACGTCCACGCCCGCCTGTTCGACTGGCCGGACACGGCGCTGGCCAGCAAGACCCTGACCACGCCGCCTGGCCTGCCCGAGGATCTGCGGGTGGCTGCCTCCGAGCGTGCCGTTCTGGAGCTGCTGTACGAAGCCGGCGTCAAGCAGAGCCTCGAAGAGGCTCGCAACATCTTTGATGGACTGCGTTCCCCCCGCAAGGACTTGCTCGGGCAACTGCTGTCCTGCTGCACCAGCGTGAAGGCCGTGCGCCTGTTCCTCACCTGGGCGCGCGAGACCAGCCTCGTGGATGTCGATGCCCTGCTGGAGCAGTACCCGGTTCGCACCGGCAGCAACACGCGCTGGATGAGCCGGCTCGATGACGGCACCTTGCTGAGCCTGAGACCTCATGGATAAGACCTACGCGGACACCGTTCGCCTGCTGCTGGCCGTCGCGCCCGACGTGTTCGCCAACGACATCTTCGCCATGAAGGGCGGCACGGCCATCAACCTCTTCGTGCGGGACATGCCGCGCCTGTCGGTGGACATCGACGTGGTGTACCTCCCGTGGCAGACGCCGCGCGACGAAGCGCTGCAAGCCATCAACCAGGAGCTGGCCGCCATCGCCACGCGCGTTGCACCACTGGGCGTGCAGACACGCCTGGTTCGCGCCAAGGATCTGGGGGACACCAAGCTGATCGTCGAGAACGACGCCAACCAGGTGAAGATCGAGGTCAACGTCGTGTTCCGAGGCAGCGTGCTGCCCGTGGAGCGGCGGCCGCTGAGTGCCAAGACCAGCGATCTGTTCGGCGTCGAGTTCGAGCTGCCGGTTCTGGCACCGGACGAGCTGTACGCCAGCAAGCTGGTGGCTGCGCTGGATCGGCAGCACCCCCGCGACCTATTCGACGTGTGGCAGCTCTACGAATCGGGCGACATCAGCGACGGCATGGTCGAGTGCTTCGTGATCTATCTGGCGGGCCACAACCGGCCGCCCCACGAAGTGCTGTTCGGCAACGACAAGGACATCGCCGGCGAGTACGAGAGGGCCTTTGTCGGCATGACCGAAGTGGACTGCTCCCTGGAGACACTGCTCGACGCTCGCGCCAGGATGCGGCGCGAGCTGCCACAGCGACTGAGCACCGCGCACAGGCAGTTTCTGAGCGGGCTGGCGCGCGCAGAACCGGACTGGTCGCTGGTGCAGTGCCGGCACGCCGCGCAACTGCCGGCACTGCGCTGGAAGCTCGCCAATCTCGAAACCTTCCGCAAGCGCCGTCCCGACGACTTCGCAGCGCAATCCGCCGCCCTCGACACCGGCTTGGGCCAGAGCTGACGAACGTCCCGCAGCGCCCCACTTGCCGGGGTTGCCCCATGCCGCATTCATCGTGGCAGCCGCGAAGCAGCGGCCCTATACCCAAAGGCTTCCGACAAAGGCCAAAGGGCTGGGAAGGGGCAAAGGAAGGGCGCCAAGGGGAAAGGCCCTATCCTGAAAAGGCCAAAAGGCGCCCCGAGCAGCCCGTCATCCGGGGTTCGCCATGCTCTCGCTGTTCCAGCGCAAACGGGTGCCACCCACCGCCGGCACACCGCCCACCTCCGCCATCGAAACTCCGAAAGGGTTGACGCGGCCGGAGTCGGCCGCATCGCTGCTGGCCACGCCGCGCCGGCAGAAACTGCTGGAACACATCTGGCAGCGCACCTCGCTCTCGCGCCGGCAGTTCGCCACGCTCTACCTCGCCCCACTGGAGCGCTACGCCGAGCTGGTCCAGCAGTTCCCGGCCTCCGAGAACCACCACCACGCCTATCCGGGCGGCATGCTGGACCACGGCCTGGAGATCGTCGCCTATGCGCTGAAGCTGCGGCAGTCATACCTGCTGCCTGCGGGCGTCACGCCGGAGGCACAGGCGGCCCAGGCCGAAGCCTGGACCGCAGGCACGGCCTACGCGGCCCTGCTGCACGACATCGGCAAGATTGCGGTCGATCTGCACGTCGAACATGCCGACGGCAGCGTCTGGCATCCCTGGCACGGCCCGCTGCGAAAGCCCTACCGCTTCCGTTACCGAAAGGAGCGCGAGTACCGCCTGCACAGCGCCGCCACCGGGCTGCTCTACGCGCGCCTTCTCGATCGGGACATCTTCGACTGGCTCAGCGGCTATCCCGACCTCTGGGCCGCGCTGCTGTACGTGCTGGCCGGCCAGTACGAGCATGCCGGCACGCTCGGCGAGCTGGTCGTGCAGGCCGACCAGGCATCGGTCGCCCAGGAACTCGGCGGCGATCCCAGCAAGGCGCTGGCGGCGCCCAAGCATGCGCTGCAACGCAAATTGCTCGACGGCTTGCGCTACCTGCTCAAGGGAGCGTTCAAGTTGAACCAGGCCGGCCCGGCGGACGGCTGGCTGACACAAGACGCCTTGTGGCTGGTGAGCAAGACCGTCTCCGACAAGCTGCGCGCCCATCTGCTGTCGCAGGGCATCGACGGCATCCCGGCGAGCAACACGGCGGTGTTCAACGTGCTGCAGGATCACGGCATCGTGCAACCGACGCCGGATGGCAAGGCGATCTGGAAGGCTACCGTCACCAGCGACGCCGGCTGGTCGCACGCCTTCACCTTCCTGAAACTCTCGCCGGCGATGATCTGGGATGCCGCCGACCGGCCGGCGCCGTTCGCAGGCCGTGTGCAGGTCGAAGAGGAACAGGCGGAGCCGACGCCGCAGGCGACAACGGTGGCCGATGGGCCGCGCGCCGAAGGCATCGAAGCTGCATCCGCGAGCACGGCGCCGATCGCATCCACAGCCACGGATACCGGCGTGGCCGCGCTACTCGACCTGCTGGGCGACACCGCTCCACCCGCGACACCGGAGATCCCGAGTTCCCCTGTTGCCGAGCCCGAGCCGGCCCCTTCGACCATGCTCCCGCCGCAGATGAGCCTCGCGTCTTCCCAGGATCGCGCGGAGCCCTCCGGGGCGCACTTCATGGCCTGGCTGCGTCAGAGCATCCAGACGCGCAAGCTCATCATCAACGACGCCAAGGCCCTGGTGCATACCGTCGCCGGTACGACCTACCTCGTCAGCCCCGGCGTGTTCCAGCGCTACGCGCAGGAGTACCTTCAAGTCGCCGCGCTGGCCAAGCAGGAGAAGCTGGAGGGGTGGCAGTGGGTGCAGAAGCGCTTCGAGAAGTTGGGACAGCACCGCAAGCAGCCGAGCGGGCTGAACATCTGGACCTGCGAAGTCACGGGGCCGCGCAAGTCGCGCCGGCTGCACGGCTACCTGCTCGTCAGCCCGGATACGCTGTTCCAGGAGACGCCGCCAGACAACCCATACCTGCGGCTCCTCAACGAGGCCGCAAAGCGCGAAGATTCAGCCCTTGGGGGCAAGGACGACGATCAGGCGTAGGCATGCGACCGCTGTGCGGGCCGGCTTCAATCTGCGGATGGGGCCGACTCCGCCAGCTTGGCTTCGGTCAGAGTCATCAAGTGGGCGGAACTGCATTTCAGCGCACGGGCAATCTTGAGGATGAGAGGGAGCGTGGGGACATGCTCGCCGCGCTCGATCTTGCCCATGTGCGACCGTTCGATGCCGGCCATGTGGGCCAGCGTTTCCTGAGCGATGCCCTGGTTGGTTCTTTCTTCCCGCACGGCAGCCCCAAACGCGATGGCTGGTTCCGCTTCGTAGGTAGTGGTGCCGGTGGGGCGGCCCCTTTGGATCGAACGCTTTGGCATTGCCAAGAGCGTCGAACACGGTCACGATTTAAACCACGTTAAACTTAACTCATCCAACGGCTTCGAGATCAGTTGCCACGAGTTCACCGCCTGGGGGAGCTGGACGTGGAATCGAGTGACATCACCGCCGAAATTCGCATGGCCGTCCTCGGCGAATGGGTGCCTCCCCAGCTCGCCGACGTGCTCGCCCTGCAGCGTGCCGAAGAGCCGGAGACCCATGCCGTCCTGGCCGGGTGGACAGATCCCGGTCGAGGCGCGGAGCTGCCGGGCGACGGCTTCGACTTCGCTTTGTCTGCGGTTGCCCGGCAGTGGCCTGGCTGGGTATGCGAGCCGCTGTGGCATGGCACGCTGGCGGTCGCCGTGGCCAAGCGCTCTCACCTGCTGGCCTACCGTGAAGTGCCGTGCCAGGAAGTGCTCAAGCAGCCCTTGATCTGCGCGCAGTCCACGGCCGATGAACCATGGCGCATGACCGTACAGCGCGTGTTCGAGAACGCGCTGCAGGAGCGAGAGCAAACGGTGGAGACATTCGATGTGGCGATGACGCTGGTTGCCGCCGGGTACGGGATTTCCATTGCACCTGCCGCGAGACTGGCGAGCTACCTACGCCGAGGCATCGCCGTGCGGCCGCTGGCCGGCGCACCAACGATCGTGATGGCTTACCTGCTCCGTCGCAACGCTACCTTGTCGGACACCCAGGCAAGATTCGCCCGCCGCGCGCGCTTGGTGTCCTGACAGACGCGCGGGGATCGCGGTTTCGCCACGATCCCGCATTCCTGCTGCTAGGCGACCCCGACTCGCAGCGGGGTCCATTCGCTTTCCTTCACGGCTGTGCTCACTGCCATGACGAGCTTGTCGAGATTGCTGGCCGTCACGCCCTCCAGTGCCGAACGCCCCCGCAGCATCGAGCGCGGTTGCAGCAGTGCATGGTAGATCTGCCAAGGGTCCGCACCCCTGGTCAGCTTCAGGACGGACTGGATCAGCTCGTGCTTGAGTGGGTCGAGGTGCCAGTCCGGCACGCGCTGGCCGCGGTTGCCTACGTTCAACGCCAGCAAGTTGCCCGCCTTGATCTCGTAACTGATCCACCTGCGGGATTTGCCCGCCATCTTGGCAAACGCAGCGACGGAAAGGTTGTGCGGCGCTTCGAAGACATCGAACAGCTCCATCCTCTCGCGCTGAATGTCCGAAGGCACCAGCGGCGCGGCCGATCGAGGGGGCGGAACCGCCGGCAGCCGATGTGCGGCGGCAGAAACCAACGGCATGGCGTCACCCGGCTTCGTCACGAGCAGGATTGGCGAAGCGGCAATCGGCGTAGAGGGGGCGCTTTCGGTTTGCTCACTCGGGAATGCGGGCACGCCTTCCAGATGCACGGTGAGCGGCATGCTGGCCGCCTCGACCTGGTTCTGCTCGAAGAGGTCGAGCCGATCGGCCCAGTCCTGCATCATGCGGCGACGCTGCTCCACGTACTCGGCATGGTTGTAGGTCGCGCTGACCTTGTTGGGATCGACATGCGAGAGCTGTGCATCCACCCAGACCTTCGGGTAGCCGATCTCGTTGAGCGCAGTGGACATCGTGCCGCGGATACCGTGTCCGGTCAGGCGTTCCTGATAGCCCATGCGTTTGAGCGCACCATTGAGCGTGTTCTCGCTGATGCGCTTCTTCAAGTCGCTGTCGTGCCGGAACAGGTAGCGCTGGGCCGGCTTGAACTCATCCAGCAGGTGCCGGACGATCTCCATGGCCTGAATCGACAGCGGCACGATGTAGGGCGGGATGTCCTTCGGCTGCTGCCGCTTCTTGCGCATATCCAACTGGAGTTGCTTCACGACGTCGGCCGGGATGATCCACAACCCACGGTCCAGATCGAATTGATCCGGCATCGCCTGTCGCAGCTCGCCGGTTCGCACGCCGGTCAGCAGCAATAGCCGCAGCCCGAGCTGGGTCTGCCGCCTGCCGCGATAGCTGCGCAGCCGCTGCAACAGCTTCGGCAGCTCGGCCATGCGCAGGAACGGGTTGTGGTTGACGGGTGGCAGCGGCAGCGCCACCACATCGAGATCGGAGGCGGGGTTCTGCTCCAGGCCCGGCACGATCACCAGCGCGTAGCGGAACAGTTGGTTGAACCACGTCCTGACTTTCTCGGCGACGGAGAGCGCCCTGCGCTTCTCGATCTTGGCGATCACCTCCAAGAGGTCGGGACGCTTGATCTCATAGATCGACCGCTTGCCCAAGGCGGGCAGCACATCCTTGTCGAAGATGCGCGGAAGGATCGAGAGGGTCGTCTGCCGGCCTTCCTTGAGGCTGAGCCCGCGATGCTTGAGCCACTTGCGATACACCGCCTCGAAGGTGTTTTCGTCGGCGAGCCGGACAGCAGTGCGCTTCTGCTTGCGGTGAACGCGAGGATTGGTGCCTTTGGCCAGCAGGGCGCGCGCTTCGTCGCGTAGGCTGCGGGCCTCGCGAAGCGTCACCTCCGGGTAGGTGCCGAGCGACATCCGCTTCTGCTTGCCCGCCCAGTAGTAACGGAAGTGCCAAGTCCTGCCCCCTGCAGCCGTGACGGCCAGGGAGAGGCCATCCAAGTCAGGGAGGGTGTATGCCTTGCCAGTTGCCTTGGCCTGTCGAACGGCCAGGTCTGAGAGTGCCATGCTCTTGCTCCTGAACATGAGTCAGGAACCAGATGCTGGTCACGTCGACCTCGCCCCTCCATCAACAATCCGGAATCAGCCGCGCCCGCAAAAATGGACTTGTTTGTGGACTTAAAAGTCCCGGCTGTAGGCGGATCGCAGTGGACTACGGCAGAACGTCAAAGAGAGGAAAAGTCCTTGTGTGGCAACGACTTGCAGACTCTCTTGGACTTCTGCGGAAGTCCGCAGAATGATGCGGTGGAGCGGGTGATGGGAATCGAACCCACGTCAGTAGCTTGGGAAGCTACAGCTCTACCATTGAGCTACGCCCGCGTTGCGGTGGAAAGTCTATGCGCTGGGGCCGGTGTTGCGCAATGGTCGGCCGCGCCGCATGCGCCGGACACGGTCCGGCGCTGTTGTCAGGCATCCCGGGCACCGTGCGGTGCCCGGGATGACGCGTGGGTCAGAAGCTGCCGCTGAAGTTGGCGAACAGCGTCGCGTCCTGGGCACGCTTCTGCCCGGCCGAAGCACTCACGCCGAAGTTGCTCTGCAGGCCGAACAGTTCGGTACGGGCACCCAGCACCACGGTGGCGTAGTTCTTGTCGAAGTTCAGGCCCGGCACGCGGTAGCTGCCCAGTTCCGGCAGGGTCTGCAGCCAGGCGCTGGCCTGCTTGTTGTCTTCGAACTCGTGGTCGTAGGTCAGCTGCGCGTACGGCTTGACCGCACCGCCGTCGAAGCGGGCCTGCCAGCCGATGCGGCCAACGGTCGAATCGACGTTCTGGCGGTCATAGCCCAGCGCGGTGGCCAGGGTGCCGGCCTCGGCGCTTTCGGTGTAACCGTCGATCTTCACCTTCTGCCAGATCACCGAGGCGATCGGGCCGTGGCGGAAGCCGCCCTCGGTGCCGAACTCGTAACCGGCGTTCAGCGCTGCGGTCAGGTTGCTGCCGTCCGGCGAACCGCCGTGCTCGCGGGTGGCCGGGCCGAGCTGGACCTTGCGGTTCACGTCATAGGACAGCCAGGTGTAGCTGACCTGGCCGTTGACCCAGATGCGGTCGTGGTACCAGCCGGCGAACAGACCGGCGGTGGTGTCCTTCTGGGTGAAGTCACCGCGGCTGTTGCCGAAGTCGGCATTGAGGCGGCCGAAGCCGGCGAAGCCGCCGAACACCATGCCGTCACGCGCCCAGTCGACACCGAACAGGCCGGCCGGCGCCAGGCCGTCGTACAGGTCGGCGTGGTCGTAGCGCTGCAGATCGCCGCGTACGCCGCCCCACCAGGACAGGCCGTCGGCCGGACGCCCACCAAGGTGCATGCTGACCTGGTCGGCGCGCGAACGGCCGATGGTCTGTGCCGAGTGGCTCAGTACCTGCTGCAGACGCGGGGCTTCCAGCACCGAGACCGCGTACTGGCCCAGCAGCTGGTGGCCGGCCGTGGTCGGATGCACGCCATCGGCGAACAGATAGGTATTGGCCGCATCCGGGCTGACATAGCTGGTCGGGTTGCAGGTCAGGATGCTCTGCGTCGGATTGGTCGGATCGATCTTGCAGGCGGTGCTGGTGACGTTGGTGAAGCCGTACATGGCCGGGTTGGCGGCCACTTCGCCCAGCACGGTGAAGGTGTCGAGCGGAATGAACTCGATGCCGGCCTGCTTCAGGCCGCCGTACAGGGCCTTGTTGTAACCGGCCGACAGCGCGGTGGCGGCGCCGGCATTCGGGCCACGGAACGACGGGGTCAGGCCGACGTTGGGCAGGTTCGGCACCAGCACGTACTGCGCGCCGGCCTGCTTGAGCGCGCCGACCAGGGCGATCTGGTCGGTGACCGCTGCGCCGATGATGGCCTGCGCCTGTGCCGGCGCTGCCGCCGCCGCGAACAGGTCATTGGCGCCGCCCCACACGGTATACAGGGCATTTGCGTCAGCCTTGCCGCCATTTGCGGCGAGGTAACGAGCAGCCTGCGACTTCAGCGAGGGAATCGGACCCAGGCCGCCGCTCCCTTCCACCGACACGCGGGCGCCGCCCACGGCGTAGTTGTCACCGTTCTGGCCGTTGCCATTGGGCGCGCCGTTGACACCGTAGTAGTTGGCCACCTGCTGCGACCACACCCAGCCCGGGTTGGTGGTGAACTGGCCGGTGACGGGCTGCACGCCCGGCGGCAGCAGCGGGCGGAAGTAGCCGGCGTCGGTCAGGCTGTCGCCGAAGAACACCGCGTGGGTATACGGGGATTCGCCTGCCATGGCCGGAACCGCGGCCAGCGCGATCGCGGCCGCCATCAGGGAGCGGATCGGGCGTTTGCTGAGCAGCATGTAAAGAACTCCTGTGGGGAAATCGTTGAGGACCCGGCGGACGTACGCCGGCGCACGGTGAATGGTTTCACCGCGCCGCCTTTTGCTCACGCTGCGCCGCCGCATGGATTGTCGCCCGGCCCTGCGCCAGCGTGCTGTGCAGGACGTGGCATCTGGCGCAGATTGCAACGGTTCCGATCCCGGCGAGCTATCAGCGACAATGCGCTGATGAACATCCAGCTCAATGGCGAACCCCGTACCCTGCCCGCTTCGGCGACCCTTCACGATCTGCTTGAGGCCGAGCAGCTGCTGCAGCGCCGGGTGGCGGTGGAGGTCAACGGCGAGATCGTCAGCCGCAGCCGCCATGGCGAGCATGTCCTGGCCGAGGGCGACGTGGTGGAAATCGTGCACGCGCTGGGCGGTGGTTGAAACCATTCCGGGTAGTGCCGGTCGCTGGCCGGCAATCCGACGCTGCCTGACGCCTCACATCTGCCGGCCAGCGGCCGGCACTACCTTTGGTTGCGTGACCCCATCTTCAGGCGGATAAGCGATAATCGCGCCATGAACGTTCATGTCTCCCCCGATTCGCTGGTGATCGCCGGCAAGACCTATGGCTCGCGGCTGCTGACCGGCACCGGCAAGTTCAAGGACCTGGAAGAAACCCGCCTGGCCACCGAGGCTGCAGGCGCCCAGATCGTCACCGTGGCCATCCGCCGGACCAACATCGGCCAGAACCCGGGCGAGCCGAACCTGCTGGACGTGCTGCCGCCGGACCGTTACACCATCCTGCCCAACACCGCCGGCTGCTACACCGCCGAGGACGCCGTGCGCACCTGCCGCCTGGCCCGTGAGCTGCTGGACGGCCACAACCTGACCAAGCTGGAAGTGCTGGGCGACCAGAAATCGCTGTACCCGGACGTGGTGCAGACCCTCAAGGCCGCCGAACAGCTGGTCAAGGATGGCTTCGAGGTGATGGTCTACACCTCCGACGACCCGATCCTGGCCAAGCGCCTGGAAGAGATCGGCTGCGCTGCGGTGATGCCGCTGGCCGCGCCGATCGGCTCGGGCCTGGGCATCCAGAACAAGTACAACCTGCTGCAGATCATCGAAGACGCCAAGGTGCCGATCATCGTCGACGCCGGCGTGGGCACCGCCTCGGACGCGGCGATCGCGATGGAGCTGGGCTGTGACGGCGTGCTGATGAACACCGCCATCGCCGGCGCACGCAGCCCGGTGCTGATGGCCAGCGCGATGCGCAAGGCGGTCGAAGCCGGCCGCGAGGCGTTCCTGGCCGGGCGCATCCCGCGCAAGCGCTACGCCAGCGCCTCCTCTCCGCTGGATGGGCTGATCGGCTGATGACCAATCCTTTCGACAGCGCCGGCTCCAAGGCCCCGCCCAAGCCCTTCACCGTCAGCGAAGGCCGCCGTGAAGTGCGCAGCTTCGTGCTGCGCCAGGGCCGATTCACCCCCGCCCAGCAGCGTGCGTTCGACGAACGCTGGCCGCGTTTCGGCATCGACTACAACGGCCAGCCGCGCGATCTGGACGCCACCTTCGGCCGCCCGGCGCACAAGGTGCTGGAAATCGGCTTCGGCAACGGCGCCGCGCTGCGCTTCGCGGCCCAGCACGACCCGTCGCGTGACTACATCGGCATCGAGGTGCATGCCCCCGGCGTGGGCCGCCTGCTGAACGCGCTGGCCGACGACAACGCCGACCACGTGCGGTTGTACCACCACGACGCGGTGGAAGTGCTGCAGAACGAGATCGCCGACGGCGCGCTGGATGAAATGCGCATCTACTTCCCGGACCCGTGGCACAAGAAGCGCCACAACAAGCGCCGCCTGCTGCAGCCGGCGTTCGCCGAACTGCTGGTGCGCAAGCTGCGCCCGGGCGGCCGCCTGCACTGCGCGACCGACTGGGAAGACTACGCCGAGCAGATGTGGGACGTGCTCGACGCCACCGCCGGCCTGGTCAACCGTGCCGGCCCGCGCGGCAGCGTGCCGCGCCCGGACTGGCGCCCGCAGACCCACTTCGAGACCCGTGGCCAGAAGCTCGGCCACGGCGTCTGGGACCTGTTGTACGACCGCACCTGACGATCGCCTGAGGACGCCGCGCCCCACATGGATACCGCGCTGACGCTGACCAACGACATGAAGCTCGTGCTTGGGCTGGTCGGCTTCACGATGGCGATGTTCCTGTTCGAGCGCATCCGTGCCGACGTGGTCGCACTGGTGGTGCTGGTGGTGCTCGGCGTCACCGGGCTGATCGCGCCGGAGGAGATCTTCGGCGGTTTCTCCGGTAACGCGGTGATGAGCATCATCGCCACCACCATCCTCGGTGCGGGCCTGGACCGCACCGGTGCACTGAACCGGCTGGCCGCCTGGCTGCTGCGGCGCGGCCACGGCGTCGAGCAGCGGCTGCTGATGATGACCACGGCCATTGCCGGCCTGAACTCGTCCTTCATGCAGAACCCGTCGGTGATGGCGCTGTACCTGCCGGTCGCCTCGCGGCTGGCCGCGCGCACCGGGCTGACCCTGCAGCGCCTGCTGCTGCCGATCTCGGCGGCGATCGTGATGGGCGGCGCGCTGACCATGGTCGGCAACTCGCCGCTGATCCTGCTGAACGACCTGCTGGCCTCGGCCAACAACAACCTGCCCTCGGGCCTGGCCACCATCGAGCCGCTGCGCATGTTCGCGCCGCTGCCGATCGGCCTGGCACTTCTGGTCGCCTCGCTGCTGTACTTCCGCTATTACGGCGACCGCAAGCTGATCGAGGAAGAGAACCTGGTCAACGACGGGGTCACCCCGGCACGTACCGAAAGCTACTTCGCCAAGACCTACGGCATTGAAGGCGATGTGTTCGAGCTGGTGGTCAGCGCCGAGAGCCCGCTGGTGGGCATGACCCTGGGCGAGGCGGAGAACCTGCACGATGCGCCGCTGCTGCTGGCCCTGAAGACCGGCAACGACACCCGCCTGGCGCCGCCGGCGGAGATGCGCATCTGGGTCGGCAGCGTGCTCGGTGCGATGGGCCCGCGCCAGCAGATCAGCGACTTCGCGCAGAATCAGTTCCTGCGCATGTCCTCGCGCCTGAAGCATCTGGGCGACCTGTTCAATCCCAGCCGCGCCGGTATTTCCGAGGCCGTGGTGCCGCCGACCTCGAACGTGATCGGCAAGAGCGCGGCCGACCTGCGCCTGCGCAAGGAACGCGGCATCAGCCTGCTGGCGATCAACCGCGACAAGCAGGTGATCCGCGAAGACGTGCGCGACGTGCAGCTGCGTGCGGGCGACATGCTGGTCTTCCACAGCATCTGGACCGACCTGGCACAGGCCGCCAGGAGCCGGGACTTCGTGGTGGTGACCGATTACCCGACCGGCGAGCAGCGCCCGCACAAGTTCAAGATCGCGATGGCGATCTTCGCGTTGACCATCCTGATCGCGCTGACCAGCAAGCTGCCGGTGGCGCTGACCCTGATGACCGGCGTGGCGGGCATGCTGCTGACCGGCGTGCTGCGCATGGACGAGGCCTATGCCTCGATCAACTGGAAGACGGTGTTCATGATGGCCGGGCTGATTCCGCTGGGCTGGGCAATGGACTCCAGTGGCGCGGCGGCGTGGGTGGCCGGCCACACCATCGACAAGCTGCCTACCGGCATTCCGCTGTGGGTGCTGGAAGTGGCACTGGCGTTGCTGACCACGGCCTTCTCACTGGTGATCAGCCATGTGGGCGCGACCATCGTGATGGTCCCCATCGCGGTGAACCTGGCGCTGGCTGCCGGCGGCAGCCCGACCGCATTCGCGCTGATCGTGGCGCTGTCGGCGTCCAACAACCTGATGACGGCCTCCAATCCGGTGATCTCGATGATCACCGGTCCGGCCAACTACACCCCGCGCGAGATGTGGCGGGTCGGCGGCCCGCTGTCGCTGATCTACACCTGCGTGGTGGTGTTGATGATCAACCTGATGTTCTGAGGGTTGGGTTTATTGGCAGGGCTGCGCCCTGCACCCGCGGACTGCAATCGGTAGGTGCGAACCTTGGTTCGCACGCCGGTTGCCTCAGGCCAGATAGACCTGCCCGTCGCGCACATCCACCGGCACGGCACGCAGGCGGTCGCCCTTGCACGGGCCGGCGATGCAGTCGCCGCTGTCCAGCGCAAACGAGGCACCATGCGCGGCGCACACAAGATGGCCTTCGCGGCTCTTCAGGAACTGCCCGGGCGCCCAGTCCAGGCGGCGGCCGGCATGCGGGCAGATGTTCAGGAAAGCACGCACCTGCGCGCCGTCGCGATACAGCAGCACCGACTCTGCATCGCCATCGACCACCGCTTCGACCTCGGCAAACGCGCCATCGGCAATGGCATCAAGGGCGATCAGGGCAGCAGCGGCAGTCATGGCGAAGGCTCGGACAGTAAAGCGGCATTGTCGCACGCCTGCTCAGGTGACTGGCTGCAAGATGAACACAAGTCATTGATTCGTAATAAGCACAGGCTATATTTAACGAGTTTTTCACTCAATGACAGTGGCGCGTCCCGATACTCTGTTTTCGCTGATCCCAGCCTATCGAGCCGCCATGTTCAATCGCGCATCCGCCTTCACCCAGTTCCGCACCCTGTTCGCGCCGCGCAAGCCGCGTCATCCGTTGGTGCGCGTTGCCGTGGGCCTGCTCGGCCTGGCGATCCTGGCCGCGATGGTGTTCATCGGCGTGTTCGTCGGTGCGGCGATGATCCTGGTCGGCCTGGCGTGGAAGCTGTTGGCCTCGCGCAAGCCGGGCACCAGCCGTCCGATCGATCCGACCGTGGTCGAGGGCGAGTACCGCGTGGTGCGCAAGCCGGTGTTGCCGGCCTCGCGTTGATCCATGCCTTACGCGCCCGCTGACGGCGGGCGCCATGCGTTCTAGACTGCGGGCACGCCCTTCCTGGATGCCCGCATGTCCGATGTCTCCGATGTGATCCCTGCCGTTGCCCTGCCGCGTGTGCCGGTCGTAGGCGGCGGCAGTTTCCCCGTGCACCGCATCTACTGCGTGGGCCGCAACTTCGCCGACCATGCCCGTGAAATGGGCGCGGCGGTGCCGGCCGCTGATGACCGTGGCCGCCCGATGTTCTTCAGCAAGCCGGCCGATGCGATCGTGGTCGGCCATGACGATGCCATTCCCTATCCGCCGGCGACCGCCAACCTGCACCACGAAGTGGAACTGGTGGTGGCCATCGGCCGTGACGCGCCGGCCGGCGAGCTGGCCGTGGCCGATGCCGATGCACTGGTCTACGGCTATGCCGTCGGGCTGGACCTGACCCGCCGCGATCTGCAGGCGGCCGCCAAGGACAAGGGCCATCCGTGGGATGCGGCCAAGGGCTTCGATGCCTCCGCGCCGATCAGCGAGATCGTGCACGCCGGCGAGGTTGGCGACCTGGCCGCGCTGAACCTGTCGCTGGAGGTCAACGGCGAAGTGCGCCAGCAGGCATTGCTCGACCAGATGATCTGGAACGTGCCGGAGATCCTGCATGAGCTGTCCAAGCTGTGGCACCTGCGCGCCGGCGATCTGGTGTTCATGGGCACCCCGTCCGGGGTGGCTGCGCTGAAGCCCGGCGACCGCTTCAGTGCCCGCCTGGAAAACGTGGCCGAGCGCCACGGCGTGATCGCCGGCTGACATCACCTGCGCTACCCTGCGCGCTGTCCACTTCCCCCACCGGAGAAAAACAACAATGGGAATGCTCACCGAGTTCAAGGAATTCGCGATGCGCGGCAACGTCATCGACCTCGCCGTCGGCGTGGTGATCGGCGCGGCCTTCGGCAAGATCGTGACCGCGCTGGTCGAGAAGATCATCATGCCGCCGCTGGGCCTGCTGATCGGCAAGGTGGACTTCTCGCAGCTGGCCTGGACGCTGTCACCGGCCAGCATCGGTGCCGACGGCAAGGAGATCCCGGCGGTGGTGATCGGCTATGGCGACTTCATCAATACGCTGATCCAGTTCGTGATCGTGGCGTTCGCCATCTTCCTGGTGGTAAAGACGATCAACCGCCTGTCGCGCAAGCAGGAAGCCGCCCCGGCCGCACCGGCCGAGGAAGTGGTGCTGCTGCGCGAGATCCGCGACAGCCTGAAGAAGTAAGGTCGCAGAACGGTAGTGCCGGCCGCTGGCCGGCAACCGCACGATGCGCCCGAGGTCCATGAACATGCCGGCCAGCGGCCGGCACTACCGTGGGGTCAGCATTTGACCTCCAGCGGCTTCACCGCCTGCATCAGCAACGACAACCGCCCCAGCAG